>JAFMBY010000134.1 GCA_017858135.1 Porticoccaceae bacterium
CAAAATCCCGCGCCCTTAAAAGCGTGCCGGTTCGAGTCCGGCCACTGGTACCAAACAATAAAACCCTGCCTCTGAAAAGAGGCGGGGTTTTTTGTTAGGTATCAGTTGTCGGCGAGACCGGCACCTCCGGTTCGACTAATTGCGAAAGCAATTTGGACGCCGAGCGCAGCGAAGGCGCTTGCGAAGCAAGTGACAACAACCCCTAGGTTTTTAACATCACTAATTGCGAAAGCAATTTGGACGCCGAGCGCAGCGAAGGCGCTTGCGAAGCAAGTGACAACAACCCCTAGGTTTTTGTCATCAATCCGGCCACGCTCTCTATTACAGGCTAACCAAACAACAAAACCCTGCCTCTGAAAAGCAACATGACCTTACAACACCCTTAACGCACCCTGGTTGTGAAGGAGAATATCCGCATATTTACAATCTCCTTTATTGCGCTGAAAGGCACTATTGGCAATCAGCCAGACACGCACAACACGTGCGGGAGGCTCACCCATATAATGTTTATAATCATCAAACAGGTTTCTCCTCTCATCCATCCACTCGCCCAGCCCTTCTGTGCCACTGCGAATAGCAACATGGTATTCCTTGCCCTTCCAGTTTGGCAGTGGGCAATCGTAACCTGTGCCCACTGGTAGTGTGCTGCTCCAGTAGTAAGTGATATCTCTGCCATTATCAAATTCAATTGCAATGCTTAGATAGTCATGGCTGGGAACAGTATCTTCTCGCAATGTTGAAGGCAGTTGATCGACACACCATTTCCAGCTTATTTCGGTATGCTCATCGAGGACCATATCAACATCTTTCTGAAGAATCCCGGTATCACCGTGAGTTTGGCAATGGATACATCCATCACCATTTTGCAAAGGCTGGTTGCGAAATATATGACTCTGGCCGATATTCCATAGATAGGACCAGCCATTAGGGGTGGTGTCACCGACCTCTATACGGTCAATTTCAGACTGTAAATTACCCTCGAAATCACCAAGCCTTAGCATTTCTCGCAAGCAATCAACGGCCGCTGCATTCCAGCGAATAATGAGAATACGCGACATGCCACTAGAGGCTTGGTAAACATTGTCATCCTGTTTACGCTTTCCCTGGGAGTTCTGCCAGTCGTTGGGAAAATAGTTACCAAACTGCAACAATCCATTTTCTTGAGCGACAAAAGAATGGCTATTGTTTGTCCCCCTAAATATGTCGCCATCTCCCACTTTGTACCAAACCTGCAGCGCTAGACTCAACCATATATCTAGCGGCTTACTGGCAAAAACTCGTCCAGCCATAAAACAACTGATCTCATCGCCTTTTTGCAGATTCATACCACAATCAACCCATGGCGGACGATTGCCAGGAAGATCCAACCACTGATAATCTCGAATCAGCCCCTCAGGAGACCGATCGAGCACATTTTGCATGCCTGAGAAATACTGCTCTACATCCGGTGCGGGGTCACTATTAGATGACAACTTTCTGGCGGTCGCCCTGATTAAAAGTTTTCCAGCCACGGTTAAATCATTCATTATTCCTGGCATAGTTGTATCCTGATGTGGAGGGAGTTTTTGAATTGACTAAGGGTGTTTTCTGTAACCTACATTATGTTCACTACCTGCACACGCTCAAGCGATGATATTTAAAGCCCGCTTTAACGCCCTGTAATGGCTGTCACGCGCGCGCGCAGACACATCAGCTAGAGGGTAAATAAACTCAAAGGCATGCACACCACCGGGGTAAACACTGAACTCAACGGGCACGCCGGCGGCTTCTAAACGCTCAGCATAGTGGGCATTTTCGTCGACAAATAAATCCAGCGATCCGACTGGAATATAAGCCGAAGGCAGTCCACTGAGATCCGTTGCTCGCGCTGCTGCGGCATAAGGTGAATCTGTACCCTGCTGCCCCAAGTAAGCGGCCCATCCGTTTATATTACAGTGACGGTTCCAGGTACGTTGGTCAGTAATACGATGGCTGGATGGCGTGCTGTTATTGTCGTCGATCATCGGACACAGCAACATCTGAAATACCAGCGCAAACTCACCGCGATCTCGCGCTAACAGCGCCAGTGCTGCCGCCAAACCACCCCCAGCACTGATGCCGCCAATGGCAATTCGTGTGCTATCGAGCTGTAAGGTTTGGCTTTGACTAAATAACCAATTTAGCGCGGCGTAACAGTCTTCCAACGGCGCCGGGAAAGGGTGCTCCGGCGCGAGTCGATAATCGACCGAGACGACAGCGCAGCCGACGGCTTCTACCATTTTCTTAACCATATAGTCGTCACCAAGCATGCTGCCCATGACATAGCCGCCACCATGAATCCACAACAATGCTGGCAGGCCAACGCTGTGATTCGCCGGAGCATAAAGTCTCACTGACACATCAGGCTCTCCTGCCGGGCCGGGCACAAGGTGATCTGATGTAATCACACTTTCTACCGGCGCCAGCTCGGCGGCTATTTTCTCGCGCATCAGCTCATCAAAGGCCCTCGTCGCGGGAATATCTTGCCAAATCCTATCAGCATAAACAGGCGTAGCTAAAAATTCTTCAGCAAAATCTGGATGCAGTTGTTGCAGGTTCATAATGACGGTCTCACAAATTTGGTGGCAGTTATAATGCATGCATGGGAGATTCTTTGCGCCAGTTAACTACAGTGCCTACAAAATTGCCAACATCACAATGATTGCCCATTGTTACAAAATTGAAGAACCTAAGCTCGGCCGCGTATAAGGATATAGACATAGCAAAAATAATTAAAAATGAATTTATCGTGAAACTCTCTGCCTCTTATCGTCAGCTATTTATCTCACCTATTTATCTTCATTTACACATTATGCAAAAATCTCTGCTCGCGCCGTGCCTGGTTATTCTCTTCTGCGCATCGCGTATTACATGCTGGCAAGGCTGTAAGTCGTTCAGATTGCCTGGTTAGACAATCAGTCTTTATCTTCACAACAACTCGCCGAGTAATAGTTGGACGATTAATGCTGAAATAGCCGAGCTTTTGGTCTCAGGCGGGCATTGACTGCAGCGCCCTACTGGTGGCTAGTTGCGCGCTTTTTGCAGACACAGCTGAGCTGCCAAACAGCCCACCCAGATGACTTTTTAAAACTTGTTCGACTGTCATTTATTTTTGTTTTGAATAAACCGCTTTTGTGATAATTTAATGTTCGATTAGACACCGATTGTCGGTTGAAAACATTATTTTGGGTGTAATTTATGCTGTCTTTTTCTGGTCATGTTGAAATAATTGAAGGCGCCGTGGCACTGAGCCTTAACAATGGCGAGGGTGGCGTCTTTAACTACGATTTGCCTAATCTATGGCTGCGTGACAATTGCCCCTGTGACGATTGCCGAGTTCCCCAGACAC
>JAFMBY010000135.1 GCA_017858135.1 Porticoccaceae bacterium
AAGCTGAGATAGAACAGGGTGACCTTTGGGTTGCTCACGGAGGTGGCGAGCCCGACCAGATAGTTGGTCGAGTAGTTGGCTGGTTTGAGCGCGTCGACGGATGTGTTGTTATTTCCGGAGGTGATCAGTTGGAAACCCAGGTAGATAAGGTAAGCAGCGCCGGCATATTTAATAATCACGAAGAAGCTGCCCATAACTTCCGCAAGGGCGGCTAGGCCGAATATAGCCAGAGCGATAAAGATAAAGTCGCCACTGAGAATGCCCATTGCCGTTGCAAGACCTTGGCGAAAGCCTGAATCCAGTGCGCGAGCGACGACAACTACAACCCCTGGACCAGGAAGCAGGGCTAGGACGATCATGGTGGTGTAGAGCGCCAGTGCGGAGGTGATGGTCATATTATTATTGTTATCCGATTATTGATTGGTTGCTTGATGAATCGTTAGATTAGAGGCTTGATTGACTACTGGCCGTTTTAGCTGTCGCCCAAAGTCGCCCGTCGATGGCCGCTAGCCCGAGACCAATAAAGGCCATGCCGACAAAGTATCTGTTGTGTAGTTGTTCGTCCAGTATCAGCCAACCTAAAAAACTTGCCGTAACCGGAACCAAAAAGGTGACCAGCACCACGTTGGTCGCGCCGGATGAAGAGAGGATGCGGAAGAACAGAATATAGCCCAGTGCCGTCGAGAAGATGGCAAGACATAGCACCGCCAGCCATACATCTAGGCTTGGAATGGCGAGCTGATCGGGACGCTCAAGCATTAATGTCAATGGCAGTAAAATAATCGTCGATGCGGTCAGTTGCCCAATAGCGGTGCTGAAGGGGCTAATGCCCAGAGCGTTAAAGCGGCGGCCAAAAACTGACGCGCAACCATAGGCGATGGCCGCGCCGATAATGGCGAGTTGGGCTGCGGTGTTCATATTCATATTGACGCCCAGATCGGATAATGAGGCCGGGCCAATCAGCACTATCACGCCCAATAAGCCGACCAGAACACCAATAATTTTTTGCGCGGTCATATGTTCGTCAAGCAAAAATGTCCCGGCAATTAAGACAGTAAACAATGGTGTTGTAGCGTTAATAATGGAGGCTAAACCTGCCCCTATATGAGTTTGACCCCAGACGATCAGGGCAAATGGGATGACGTTGTTGAGCAGACCCATAACAAAAAATGTTCGCCACAGTTTTAGGGTTTTCGGAACCTTATAGCCTGCTGCCAGCAAAACTGCCCACAATGTGATGGCGGCGATGCCGACTCTCAGGGTGACTATTGTCAGAGGCGGTAGCTCTGTCACGGCAACGCCAATAAAAAAGAATGAGCCACCCCAGAGAAAGGATAGCAACAGCAACATTGCCCAGTCTTTGGAGCCCATATTTTGGTTGATCATTGGTTGTTCCTGACAAATTTATTGAGACACTTTGGCTCTCCTCAGAGTGACATAGATTGGGTAATTCTGATAGCGCTCAATGAGGTTGTCATGCCGACAGCGTGCAGCGACTAGGGATCTTGAGATATCTGATGTATCGAGGCGACTATCGGTAAGCCATGGTAAAGATCCATTGAAATTCCTAATTGGTCTTCTCAGTGACAGCACTAAAAACGACAAAAATCTCGGCTGTGTACACTATTTCATCAAAGGAGGGCTCGACGCTTTTTGCTACCATCGATTGCGCAAAGTCTGCAGGCTCGTTATAGCTATGACTGCGCTTTGAGGCTGTTACTACGACCTCTTCAAGCATCTGGGCCCCTTGGCTGCCCTGTATCCAGAGCCGATTATCTCTGAAGCTCACCGGCGTTAGTGTTACGCCCAGAGATGATTCGTAGAGGGCCTTTTGTTCCATGACCTTTTCCAGGGCAAGTTTTTTGACTTTAGTTTTATAAGCGTCTTTCTTGGAGTGTTCGAAGGCGATATTGGACAGCTCTATTTCCTCTTTACTGTCGGCGATGCCGGCGATGGTTTTAAGCTGAGACTCTTCAGTAATAGTCACCGCCATGCGGTTGACGACTTTGTAGCTGTCGGGCTTTTTGCCAAACCAGCCATATTGAGGTGAAGTAGAAAACGTCGAGCTCTTGATATGCTTGGGATTGATGCCAGCGGAGACTAGCTGCTGGCTGATGGATTCCCGCAGGGCAATGTTATTTGAGATCGATGCTGAAAGCTGTTCGTCTAAGCTGGTGACCACCAAGCTGATAATTGCTCTGTCGGAGTAGGCCTTTTCTTCGGCCTCGGCGCTGAGGGTGACAATGTTCTCACTGGGATGCAGAAACTGCCGCAGTTCATCGGGGCTGCCTTTTAGCTCTGGCTCAGCCAGAGCGCCAAAGGGTAGAATGCAAAACAGTAGGCTGCTGATTAATCTGCTCATAGTCTTCTCGCTGGGTTGGTCTGTGGCCATATAACCATAGACCCTAGCGACTGTTGCTGCCTACAATGACAGGGTAACAAATCTGACAGTAGAGAGCCGTAATCAGGCGGTTAAAAACACATAGAGGGTAGGGCGCTTAGCATGGTTGAGATCACTGCCAGAGAAAAAATCTACCGAGTTATTTTTGGTACCGACACCCCGGCCGGACAGCGCTTCGATATTCTGTTGATCTATATGATCTTGCTGAGTGTGCTGGCGGTTATTGTTGATTCGATTAGCACAGTCCATGATCAGTACGGTGTTTTGATCTTTCGTCTCGAGTGGATATTTACCGGTCTGTTCTCCATCGAGTATCTGCTGCGTATTTATTCCTCCCCTAAGCGTATGAGTTATATTTTCAGCTTCTACGGTCTTGTCGATCTGCTCTCTATAGTGCCCACCTATCTTGCACTGTTTGTACCGGGCGCCAGTTACTGGCTGATATTGCGCCTGCTGCGTGTACTGCGCGTCTTTCGGGTGCTCAAACTGGTGCGTTACCTGTCTGAAGCCAATATTTTGCTGCGCTCGATGTATGCCTCGCGGCGCAAGGTGTTGGTTTTTTTTACCGTGGTGCTGGTGTTGAGTGTGATTTTTGGCAGCCTGATGTTTTTGGTCGAAGGGCCTGAGCACGGTTTTACCAGTATTCCGCGCAGCATCTATTGGACCATCGTTACCATTACCACCGTGGGTTATGGCGATATTGCGCCGCAGACCGTGGTCGGACAGATTATTGCGACTCTGGCCATGCTGACGGGGTATTCGATTATTGCCATTCCAACCGGTATTTTCACTGCTGAGATCGCGCGCGAGATCAA
>JAFMBY010000051.1 GCA_017858135.1 Porticoccaceae bacterium
TGCAGGTCTATGGCACGCTGTGTCAGTGGGCTATTCATATGATTAATATTCTGACTCATTCTCTGGATGTGCGCGGCGGCATGATGGCCTCATCGCCGGCGTTTGGTTTTGTGAAGCCTGGGGAATCTGGCGCCGGGCACTTTGCCGCATTTCATAGCCGTGTCAGTGGGCTACCGGAGTTTGCCGGTGAGTTGCCTGCGACGGTTATGGCTGAGGAGATGTTAACGGAGGGTCAAGGGCAGATTCGCGCGTTGGTGTCTATTGCCGGAAACCCAGTGCTTTCTGCGCCCAATGGCCAACAGATTGATCGTGCGTTGAGTGGCTTAGACTTTATGGTCAGCCTTGATTTCTATATCAATGAAACCACCCAGCATGCGGATATTATTTTGCCGCCTACCAGCGCCTTGGAACACGATCACTATGATATCGCTTTCCATCGCTTGGCAGTGCACAACACAGCGCGCTTTAGTGAGCCGGTGTTTGAACCCGCTGCTGGCGCATTGCACGACTGGGAAATCTTTAATGGACTGGGGCAGGCGATTGCTGCGCACAAATGCATCGATATTAAGCCGTTACCTTCTCCTGATAAGTTGGTCGATATAGGTATTCAGCGGGGGCCATACAGTGCTGCCGCAGGCCATGAGTTAGAGCTGACTCTAGACAAAATTAAGCAGCATCCCCATGGTTTGGATCTCGGCATATTAGCGCCCAGTTTGCCCGAGCGACTGTGCACGAGTGACGGCAAAATAACCTTGCTGGCAGACTATATAACCAAAGATCTACAACGCCTTGGCGCAGATCAAGCAATGACAGAAGCCGATGAATTACTGCTGATTGGTCGTCGTCATATTCGCAGCAATAATTCTTGGATGCATAACTCTCATCGTTTAGTGAAGGGCAAACCGCGCTGGCAGTTGCTGATGCACCCAGATGATTTGGCCGCTCGCAACTTGGAAGATCAATCACAGGTGCGCATTGAATCTCGCGTTGGCTCTGTGGTAACCCAGGTCGTGGCCAGTGACGAAGTGATGCCCGGAGTGGTGAGTCTGCCCCATGGCTGGGGGCATAAGCGGGCAGGGGTGAGCATGACTATCGCCACGGCCCAGGAAGGAGTCAGCTGTAATGATCTCACCGACGATAAACTTATCGATGAAATCAGTGGCAACGCTGCCTTAAATGGAGTACCGGTTAGAATTTACGGGGTTCAGTAGTGACCGATCAAATTAGAGTGTTTAAAGATGCCACCGCCATTATCACCGGCGGCGCCTCAGGTATTGGCCGCACCATGGCGCTGGAACTGGTCAGCCGCGGCTGCACGGTGGTATTGGCCGATCGGCAAATAGCGCTGGCCGAAGAGCTGGCGGCGAGCATTGTTGCCGATGGCGGCAAGGCCTGGGCTCGAGAGCTCAATGTCTGCGACTACCCAGCCTTTCAGGCGCTGGTGGATGAGACTGTCGCCAAGACTGGGCGTATCGATTATCTGTTTAATAATGCCGGTATTGCCGTCGGCGGTATGACCCATGAGTTGGAGGTCAGTGACTGGGATATGAGCCTCGACGTCAATATTCGCGGTGTCACCAATGGTGTGCAGGCCTGTTACAAACTGATGGTTGAGCAGGGTTTTGGTCATATCGTTAATACCGCCTCCATGGCGGGTCTGGTGCCGGCAACCAATGCCGTGCCTTACAGTGCCAGTAAATTTGCCGTGGTAGGTCTGTCTCAGGCGCTGCGTATTGAAGCGGAATATCGCGGCGTGCGGGTCAGTGCACTCTGTCCCGGCGCCATTCAAACACCTATTTTGACCGGCGGTGAATTCGGCCGGCTCGGTTCCGGCATCACCAAAGAGCAGGCGAATAAATTTTGGGCGGTTTACAAGCCCATGCCTGCCGATGAGTTTGCCCGTGAAGCCATTGATAAAGTGGCCAAGAATCCGGCATTGATTATTGTGCCCGGTGGCTGGGCTCGGGCTTACTTAACATTCCGTCTGTTTCCGAGCCTCTGGTATAAATGGTCGAAGAAAGGTATGGCCAGATCAATGCATATTTTTAAGCAAAAATAACGTCAGATCTGGTGATATTCTGAGTTTAGGCTTCAGTTAAGCTAAAGCCTGCCACTCACCTTCGACTTCTTCCAGTTCTAGATTGAGTTCATGCACTTCTCGGTCTAATTGCGCCATTTGGCCTAATAGGCCCGCTATAACCCCTTCACCTATAGACTCCAAATAGAGATCGCGAATAGCCTTGTCCGCCAAGCGCGGGATGGCCTGCTCGCCCTTCTCCCACTTGGCAATGGATTGGTCTGACTTATCCATTAGGTTGCCTAAGAGTTTTTGCGAGAGATCTAGCTCAATCCGAATAAACCTAAACTCCTGCCCGCTAATGGGCTGGGGACTATGAATAATTGTCAGGGCAATGGCTCTGTGCAGGCCATCCAAGTTATGGATCGACAATCCGCTATCTTGGCCCGACTTATGGAGTTCAAAGCCATTTTTTAGCCAGACATTGTCCAACCCGCATCTTGTGTATTGATACATAGTTAATTCCATACTGTAATGATTAGGCATTTGTTGCCGCCTCGTTCAACAAGTTTTGCGATCACGGAAACATGGTCACCTGCGGTAATTCGAGACAGTTTGCACTTCCATCCCCGCTCTTCTTGAGTATCCCATTCGAATTTACCGGTCACTTGACCATTTTTAAGCACGTTGAGTATCTGTCGGTCAGTGACTTCGCGCTGTTGTTGTCGGTCGCGGGCATGATCAAGAATGATTAGGCTTTCAGTCTCCTCGGAAGCTATACGCCTTATTTCAGGAAGAGCCTTTTGTTTAGTAATCCAAGGTAGGAGCGAAATATTACTTTTCTTCGCCATATGCAAATCCTTTGCTGTGTTTTGATACCCTATAGTTATTATAGGTGCGCGATTGTAGTTACGCAATCTATGCCCCCAAAAATGACAGTCAGCAGCTGTAATTACAACAGGCATAAAAACCTCACCGTTAACCATAAGTAACAATTTAAGTTGACAGTGAAACCTGCCGCTCTATCATTAGCCGATCTGGTCGACAATGATGGAGTTTTGGCTATGACAGCCCCACAAGACAATACAATTCGCAATAACTGGACGCGCGCAGAAGTACTGGCGCTGTTTAATCAGCCGTTTAATGACCTGCTGTTTGATGCCCAGGTCATGCATCGCCGCCACTTTAATCCCAATCAGGTGCAGCTGAGTACCCTGCTGTCGATTAAAACCGGCGCCTGTCCTGAAGATTGTAAATACTGTCCGCAGAGTGCCCGCTACGACACCGGTCTGGAAAAAGAGAAGCTGCTCGAAATCGAGACCGTGATTGAGGCGGCGAAGGCGGCCAAAGCCAGTGGTTCCAGTCGTTTTTGTATGGGTGCCGCGTGGCGTTCACCGCACGATCGCGATATTCCGAAAGTCGCCCATATGATTCGCGAAGTCAAGGCGCTGGGGTTGGAAACCTGCATGACTCTGGGCATGCTCAGCGAAGAACAGTCGGACAAGCTGGCCGCTGCCGGACTCGATTATTACAACCATAATCTCGATACCTCGAAAGAGTTCTACGGTGAGGTAATTACTACCAGAACCTATCAGGACCGTCTTAACACGCTGTCTAACGTGCGCAACTCAGGCATGAAGGTCTGCGCAGGCGGCATTGTCGGGATGGGTGAAGAGCAGAAAGACCGCGCCGGATTACTGATGGAGCTGGCCAACTTGCCGCATCACCCAGAATCTGTGCCGATCAATATGCTGGTCAAGGTGGCGGGAACACCGATGGCCAATGAAGAGGATCTCGATCCCTTTGAATTTATTCGCACTATCGCGGTAGCGCGATTGATGATGCCAAAATCCTATGTACGCCTTTCCGCTGGCCGCGAAGAGATGAACGAACAGATGCAGGCGATGGCCTTTATGGCCGGTGCTAACTCGATCTTCTATTGTGAGAAATTGCTCACCACCCCAAATCCAAAAGCTAACACAGATATGCAGCTATTCGAACGTTTGGGCATTGCACCTGAGGCCTATGAGGTGGACAAAAGTAGCGACGAGCAGGAAGCTGAGTTACATCAAACTATTCTGGACGCTAAGACTGACTCGCAGTTTTATCGCGCCAGTTAGCTAGCTAATTAGCAGGTTAGTACAATGACCTCTATGGACGCCATACTTCAGGCGCAGTTGCATCAGCGCCGCGAAGATCATCTCTATCGCACGCGACTGAATGTCGCCTCCGGCTGTGCGTCGACTCTCACAGTTGAGGGTCACTCGTTAATCAATTTTTGTAGCAATGATTATCTCGGCCTCGCCGGCCACGCGGATATCAGTCAGGCCCTCAAGCAGGCTGCCGATCAGTTCGGCACTGGCAGTGGCGCATCGCATTTAGTAAGCGGCCATTCTGTGGTTCATCAAGAACTCGAAGAACAGTTGGCTGAGTTTACCGGTCGCCCGCGAGCGCTACTATTTTCCACTGGCTATATGGCCAATATCGGCGCAATCAATGCCTTGGTTGGACGCCGTGACCTGGTCTTGCAGGATCAGCTTAATCACGCTTCATTGCTCGACGGCGGGCGTCTTTCCCAGGCAGATTTTAAGCGCTACAAACATGTGGATATGGCCAGTCTCGAGCAGCGTCTCGAGCAGTCGAGTGCTGAACGCAAGCTCATTGTCACCGATGGCGTATTCAGCATGGATGGCAATTTGGCGCCGCTAGACGAGATCAGTGCCTTGGCTGCACAACACAATGCCTGGCTGATGGTCGACGATGCCCACGGCGTTGGCGTGCTCGGTCAGCAGGGCGCTGGCCTGGTGGAACAGCTCAATATGAATGTCGAGCAGGTGCCTGTATTGGTCGGCACTCTGGGCAAAAGCTTTGGTACCTTTGGTGCTTTTGTCGCCGGTAGTGAAGCGTTAATCGAAACCCTGATTCAGTATTCACGCAGTTATATTTACACCACGGCACTGCCACCGGCGATTGCTGCGGCAACTCTTGCCAGTCTCAAAATTGTTCGTCAAGAAAGCTGGCGGCGCGACAAGCTGGTGCAGCTGGTGGCTCGCTTTCGCCGTGGCGCCAAGCAGATCGGTCTGCAGTTAGCGGAGTCGCATACGCCGATACAGCCAGTGTTAATTAATAGTGATGAAAAGGTCATGCAGGTGGGGCAGCAGTTGCGTGGCGCCGGCTTTTTGGTCGGAGCCATTCGTCCGCCGACGGTGCCGGTGGGCACAGGTCGATTGCGCATAACCTTTTCCGCCGATCACAGTGAGGAGCAAGTCGATCAATTAATTGCCGCGCTCGATAGCCTTAATCTTGCGGCTGCAATCTGATGAATGCCCTGGTATCCGTGACTGGGTCTACGACGGTTAGCCACGTTGCAGCTCCAGCTTTAACTTATTATCCCTGTGCTGGCGTGCGCCTTTATACGCAGCCACTGGTGTTGTTGCACGGTTGGGGCATGGATAGCCAAATCTGGCAGTCACTACCACAGCAGTTGAGCCAGTTTGCTGATGTGATCACTCTGGATTTACCGGGCTTTGCTGAGTCGCCAGCGCTGCAAGATTACTCTGAGAGCCACCTGCATCAGTGGATGGCCGAGCGGTTGCCGGAACGTTGCTATCTGATTGGATTGTCACTGGGCGGCATGCTGAGTTGCGGATTTGCCGCGCGCTATCCGCAGCGTGTCGCCGGCTTAATCACCCTTTCCAGTAACAGTTGTTTTGTCGCCACTGAAGCTAATCCGGCGGCCTTGGACAACCAGCAATACCTCAGTTTTATCGATGCCTATCGCGATGATCACGACAGCTGTTTAAAGCGCTTTAGTGGTCTGCAAGCGCAGGGTGATCAGCAGCAGCGACAGTTAATGCGACAGCTGCGCGGGTTGCAGGTCTCTCTCGACAGTCATAGCGGCAGCCAGTTGTTGCAACTGCTTGGTGAGATTGATAATCAGCATGCATTGGCGCAACTGCGTTGTCCGACTCTCGCCATATTAGGTCAGGGCGATGCCTTGGTGCCGATTGCCAGTGCCGATCAGATCGCCGATCTCAACGCCAAGATAGAGATCGCCGTTATCGAGGGTGCAGGCCATCTGCCGCATCTGACTCAGCCAGAGACTATAGTGGCGCGAATAAAAAGCTTTTTAGAGCGTCAACTCTATGCGCTGGATAAAGCCAAAGTGGCAGATTCCTTTGGCCGCGCAGCGCACCAATATGATCGTGCTGCGGTCTTGCAGCATCAGGTGGGTGGCGAGCTGATCGCTGCGCTGGCGCCAGACTCAGAGCTCGCCACGCTGATCGATCTGGGCTGCGGTACGGGCTATCACTGTGGTCAGTTACAGACTCAGTTTCCAGCGGCGCAGGTGACCGGTGTCGACCTTTCGCCAGCGATGCTTGCCTATGCCGCACATCAATATCCACAGGGTCATTGGCTCTGCGGTGATGCCGAGGACCTGCCCCTTGAGGACCAGTCTCAGCAACTGATTTTTTCCAATTTTGCGCTGCAGTGGTGTGCTGATTTACCACGGCTGGGTCGAGAGCTGTTGCGGGTGCTTAAGCCCGGCGGTCAACTCTGTTTTGCGGTTCCCGGCCCTCAAACATTGTCTGAGCTAAGGGTTGCCTGGCAGCAGGTCGATGCTCAGGTGCATGTCAATCGCTTTTACAGTCTTGAAGATTGGCAGTCTGCGCTTGAGCAAGCCGGTTTTAGCCAGGTTGAGTGTCAGACTGATAATCGAGTCCAGCGGCATAGTTCGGTGCGTGAACTATTGATGGAATTAAAAAATGTTGGCGCTCACAATAACAATGCCGGCAAGCAGAATACGCTGACTGGCAAGCACCATTTGCAGGCGCTCTATGCTGCCTATGAACAGTATCGACAGGCCGACGGCAGCATCCCGGCGACCTGGGAAATTATTCGCGCGCGCGCGATTGCATAACAACAGAGCTGATTGATAAACATGGCAAAACAGTGGTTATTTATTACCGGTACCGACACAGATGTTGGCAAGACTGTGGTCGCCTGCGGGTTTTTGGCCGCGGCCAATCAGCAGGGTTTACGTACCGCGGCAATTAAACCGGTAGCCGCAGGCTGTGAACTCACCGAGCAGGGCATGACCAATAGCGATGCGCTGCAATTGCAGGCCGCAGCCAGTCATCAACTGTCCTATCAGCAGATCAATCCAATTGCATTAGAGCCGGCGATTGCGCCCCATATCGCCGCTGCCGAGGCGGGTGTGCGACTGTCGGCATCGCGCCTGGTCGGCTATTGCCGCGGTGTTTCTCTAATGCCGGTCGATCTGGTGTTGATTGAAGGAGCGGGCGGTTGGCGGGTGCCGATTAATTCACGAGAAACCCTCGCCGATGTGGCCCGAGAGCTCAATTGCGCCGTAATAGTGGTAGTCGCTATGCGTCTCGGTTGTCTCAATCATGCGCTGCTGACGATGGAAGCGATCCGCCGTGACGGATTGCAAATTGCCGGTTGGGTAGCGAATATACTCGACGAGCATATGCCGCGCTTAGAGCAAAATATTGATACACTTAAGCAATGCATTAACGAGCCCTGTTTGGGCACTGTGCCGAGACTAGATGATCTGTCACCCCAGCGCGTGGCTGAATTTCTCAGCGTTCCGGCGCCATAAAATAGTTTATTGAGAGAGTAAAAAAATGGATGAGCAAAACAGATTATCCGAAGCCGATTTAGAGCGCGTACGCTCAGTCACCAGCAGCGGTTATAACACCACAGAGCGTCAGCCATTTCGTCCCTTGCGTCTGCTTGCTGTGCTCTGGGTTGTGGTCTCTATCCTCGGTGGGGTCAGTTGGTATATCGGTAAAAACACCGGTTTTCTCTAGGGTCTGTTGACGTTTCGTCTTCGCAGCGCCTGACTATACCGATCGCCAAACCATTTATGCAGTCTGAGCAGAAGTAATCCTATGCTAATTGAAGCGCGAGCTTATGATGCCGAAGGCGGCGATTTTGACGAGCAGTTTGATGCACTGTTAAAACGTATTTATCTGGCCCGCGGTATCACTCAGCAATCTGCACTAGAGCGCCAACTTTCCTGTCTGCCATCGCCTTCTTCGATGCGCGGAATCGACTCTGCGGTGGCCATCTTGGTCGACGCACTGGTCGAGCAAAAACGCCTCTTAATTGTCGGTGATTTCGATGCCGACGGTGCCACTAGCTCAGCATTGATGGTTCTGGCCTTAACCGCCATGGGGTTCAAAAATGTCGATTTTCTGGTGCCGAATCGCTTTGATTACGGTTATGGACTGACACCAGAAATTGTTGATCTCGCGCTCGAGAGAGAGCCGCAGTTACTGATCACGGTAGACAATGGTATCTCCAGTATCGATGGCGTCGACAAGGCAAATAAGCTGGGGATGCAGGTTATTGTTACCGATCATCACTTGCCGGGTGCGGCGTTGCCCGCTGCCGCGGCAATAGTTAACCCCAATCAGCCGGGTTGCCAGTTTGTCAGTAAAAATCTTGCCGGTGTCGGTGTGGCCTTTTATCTGCTCAGCGCTTTGCGCGCGCAACTGCGCGACAATAAATGGTTTACTGAGAATACTATTGCCGAACCGAGCATGGCAACCTGGCTCGATTTAGTGGCGCTGGGAACGGTTGCTGATGTTGTCCCGCTGGATCAGATTAATCGCGCACTGGTGCATCAGGGTCTGATGCGTATTCGCGCCGGTCGCTGTCGGCCGGGCATTAAAGCACTGCTGACGATTGCTGGGAAAAATCCGCAGCGACTGGTGGCAACGGATCTGGGGTTTGCCCTTGGCCCGCGTCTCAATGCCGCTGGCCGCTTGGATGATATTTCACTGGGCATTCAATGTTTGCTGACCAATGATCCGCTGCAGGCGATGGATACGGCACGCGAGCTAGATGAGCTCAATCAGGATCGCAAAGTGATTGAGCAGGATATGCAGCGTGAGGCGTTAAAAATTGTTGAACAGATACCGCTGTCACTCGGGGGTGAGGTTCCAGCGGCCCTCTGTCTGTTTCAACCAGAGTGGCATCAGGGTGTCGTGGGACTCTTGGCGTCACGCATAAAAGAAAAGTATCACCGACCAGTGATTGCCTTTGCTCGTGGCGATAATGGTCAGCTTAAGGGATCCTCGCGCTCAATTCCGGGGCTGCATATTCGCGATGCATTGGATGCCGTGGCGACACAGAATCCCGGTTTAATCAGCAAGTTTGGTGGCCATGCAATGGCGGCCGGATTAAGTCTCGATGAGGAGAAATTACCCGCCTTTGAAAAGGCGTTTCAGCATCAGGTTGCTCAATCGTTGAGTGCCGACGATCTGCAGGCAAAGATCGCCACCGATGGTGAATTGCTCGGTCAGCAGATGTCGATGCACACCGCGCAGTTGTTGCGCGACAATGGCCCCTGGGGCCAACTGTTCCCCGAGCCCTGTTTTGAGGGAAACTTTAAGGTTCTGCAGCAGCGAATTGTCGGTGAGAAACATTTAAAACTGCTGCTGGCAGCGCAGAGTAAAAGCTTTGACCAACAACCTGATGTTGGTATAGACGCGATTTGGTTTAATGCTGATACTGCGGTCTGGCCGAGTAACCAGCACAAACTTGTGCGCTGCGTCTATCGATTGGATATCAACGAATACCGCGGGCAGCAAACACTGCAATTGCTCATTCAGTTTTTAGAGCCACTACAACAATAAAAACCGTTTTATAAGGACTCACCGTGAGTATTAAATCTGATTTGCGCGCAGATCTTCTGTTGTTGCTAACCGCCTTTATTTGGGGGCTTGCTTTTGTCTACCAGCGCTCGGGAATGGACCATATTGGCCCAATCACCTTTACCTTTGGACGTTTTTTAATAGGCGCTATCGCGATCTTGCCGCTGTGGTACTGGATGGAAAAACCGCAGCAGATTTTCGCCTTTAATAGCATCAATAAAAAAGCCGCCCTGCTGGGTTTGATATTAACCGCCGGGATGCTGTTACAGCAGTGGGGCATGGTGTATACCACAGCAGGCCGGGCAGGTTTCTTAACCGGTGTGTATATTGTTTTTGTGCCATTAATCGGCCTGTTTTTTCGCAATAAAACCGAGTGGCCCACCTGGTTGGGAATGTCGTTGGCGCTGTTTGGTCTCTATTTTATGGCGCAGATTGACAGCAATGAAATTTTTATTGGCGATATCTTAGTGCTGGGCAGCTCGCTGCTGTTTGCACTGCATATTATTTTTACCGGCATCATTGCCAACGACACATCGCCATTTCGCTTGATCTTTGTGCAGTTCATGGTCGCTGCTCTGATTACCGGTATCCTGGTGCCAATCTTTGAAGGCTGGAACTGGCAGGGAATTTTAGATGCCGGCGTAGCATTGCTCTACGTGGGAGTCTTGTCATCAGCGGTTGGCTTCACGCTTCAGGTAGTGGGTCAGCGCACTGCGCCGTCATCGCATACGGCGATTATTCTCAGCTTTGAAGCAGTGTTTGCCGCTTTTTGTGGCTGGTTGATCTTGGATGAGTATCTGACCCAGCCAGAGTTGATTGGCTGCGCCTTGATTCTTGCTGGTGGCTTAATCTCACAGCTAAAATCGCTGTTAAATAGGGCCCCGGGTGAGCCGATTCAGCATCCCCATGGGGCTAATTAATAGTTTGAGTTTTATGCGCTCGGGGTTAATACTCTTAGTGCTCAGAGTTGTTTTTACAGGCGATATTAGAGAGGGTGGTTATGAATAGACGAATGTGGTTACAGCAGCTATTTGTCGGCGCGATCGGTCTCGCTGGCGCGGCAAAACTTTGGGCATTTGAAAAACTCAACCTCTCCGATGATCAGTGGCGCCAGCGATTGACCCCTGAGCAGTATTATATTTTGCGCGACGAGGGCACCGAGCCGGCGGGCAGCAGCGCGCTAAATGATGAGCACCGCGACGGTCTCTACCACTGTTCCGGTTGTGATCTGGCCTTGTTTACCTCAGAGATGAAGTATGAGAGCTACTCCGGTTGGCCGTCATTCTTTGATCATATTCCGCAACATATCGAGACCAAACGCGATTTTAAATTGATCTGGCCGCGCACTGAATATCACTGTGCCCGCTGTGGTGGCCATCAGGGCCATGTGTTTGATGACGGTCCCAAGCCCACCGGTAAGCGCTGGTGCAACAATGGTCTGGCGCTTAAATTTGTGCCGAGCGCCTAAGCTAAGTTATTGCATTAGCGGCTCGATATAGCCCTTGATAACATCTTTGATAATCGGCTGTGCCAGCTCTGTGGGGTGCAGCCCATCCTCCTGAACCATCCCCTCGGTTAGCGACAGCTGCTCCAGCTGAAAGGGAATCAACAGCACATTTTCAGCCTCCGATAACTGTGGGTAGACCGCGGCAAAGGCGTCGGAATAGCGGCGACCATAATTTGGCGGCAGGCGCATACCAAAGAGAATCGGTTCGGCGCCAGCGTCGCGGGTCAGCGCGATCATGGCCTGCAAATTATTCTTCATTAAACTCAATGGCTGACCGCGCAGACCATCGTTCCCACCCAGCTCCAGTAACACATAATCCGGGCTGTATTCCTCCAGCAGGCGAGGTAGTCGGTTTAAGCCGCCACCGGTGGTATCGCCGCTAATGCTGCCATTGATAATGCTGTGGTCAGCGCCTATATCATCGCGCAGCAAGGCGACCCAGCCGCTCTCCTGATTAATCCCGTAGCCGGCACTTAAGCTATCGCCTAGAACTAACAGAGTTGATCCATAAGTGTTGGCGCCCAGTAAAATAAACAGGCAACATGCATGAGTGATAAAAGGTCGAATAACAAAAGGCCGCATACTTAATCTCAATACTCTCTAGATAAAAAAATCGTTTAACGCTGCGCCCAGTGTAGGCACTTTTAAACGCAATGGACATTTCAAATGATTGAAGTTAGTAATATCAGTAAACAGGTCACTACCACAGAAGGTACGCTGACTATTTTGGATGGGATCAATCTATCTCTAGCGGCTGGCGAAACGCTCGCTATCGTTGGGCCATCAGGTTCTGGTAAGTCGACCCTGTTGGGTATCTTGGCTGGTTTGGATACGCCGAGTTCAGGCACGGTTAGCCTCAATGGCAAGGACATTACACGCATGGATGAAGAGGGTCGCGCTGCCGTGAGAGCGGAGACCGTGGGCTTTGTGTTTCAATCATTTCACTTGCTGCCTGGCTTAACCGCCTTGGAAAATGTTGCCCTGCCACTAGAGCTCAAGGGTGATAACGAGGCGTTAAAAACCGCTGCCTATTATCTACAGCGGGTGGGTTTGGATCATCGCACCAGCCATTATCCACGTCAGTTATCGGGCGGCGAACAACAGCGCGTGGCTGTGGCCAGAGCCTTTGCCTGTCGACCAATGATTCTATTTGCCGATGAGCCCACTGGTAATCTGGATACGGGCACCGGCGAGAAAATTAATGATCTGCTGTTTGAGCTCAATAAAGAAGAGGGCACCACGCTAGTGTTGGTGACCCACGAACATAATTTGGCCGCGCGCTGCGGACAGCGGCTGGTTATCGCCGCCGGTCAGCAGGTTGATGAAGGTAGTGCCGCCTAATGCAAGCATTGCGAATGTTATTGCGCACCTGGCGCGGCGGACAGCTGAATTTAATGATCTGGTCGCTGGTGCTGGCGGTTGCGGTGGTGACCTCGGTGTCATTGCTGGCGGAGCGTATTGAACGTGCCCTAACGGCTGAGTCGAGCAGCTTTCTAGCGGCCGATCTGGTGGTCAGAAGTAGCAAATCTATTGATCCTGAGTGGATTGCACGGGCGCAAAATCAGCAGGTGCAGAGTGCGCAGGTGCTGACCTTTGCCTCAATGGTCTATCACCAAGAGGATATGCATCTGGCGTCGATTAAGGCCGTCGAGAGCAACTACCCGCTCAAGGGTTTGTTGCGACGCACGACCACGCCATTTACCACCGATCCAAGCCTAATCGAAGAAATTGATTATGGCCCAGCGCAGGGCGAAGTCTGGGTCGATGGAAGACTGCTGCCGCTGCTCAATATTGAGCTTGGCGATGAAATTGAACTCGGCGAGATCCGCTTAAAAGCCACCCAAATTGTGGTTGAAGAGCCGGACAGTGGCGGATCATATGGTGCCTTTGGTGCGCGTGTATTAATGAATGTCAGCGATATCGAAGCGGCGGGCATTATTGTTCCCGGCAGTCGTGTTACCTACAGATACCTGATGGCTGAGGGTGCCAGCGGTAGTGACGGCTTTACCAACTATAGTGAGTGGATCAAAACCCAACTGGACGTGCATGACCGTCTGATCACTCCGGATGAAGCTCAGGCCAGTATTGCCAACACCATGGATAAGGGCCGCCGCTTTCTATTGTTAGCGGGGAGTATTGGCGTGGTGCTGGCGGGTATTGCCTTGGCGCTGGCCAGCCATCATTTTGCCTCTGGCCAAACGCAGCAAGTTGCACTGTTGAAAAGCTGGGGTATTGCCGCTAATAGGGTGCGCAGCCTATATATACAGCAGAGTCTCTGGCTAGGCGTGGGTGGCTCTATTGTCGGTTTGTTGGTGGGCTTTGGTTTCTCTGAATTGCTGATTGCGGTGGTGCGTGAATGGTTGCCGATCTCACTCCCTATGGCCGGCGCGCGCCCCTGGATTACGGGTCTGGCAACCGGCCTGCTGTGTTTGGCCGGCTTTACCCTGCCAGCGCTCTGGCATCTGCCGGCGCAGTCGCCGCTGGCGGTCTTGCGGCAAGATGTGCAGGTTAAACCGGTCAGCTCAGCGGTGCGTGGGTTATTCGGTGTTGCTGCTGTGGCTGGGCTGCTGTTTTGGTATAGCAATAATATTTATCTGTCGCTAGCGATTTTGGCCGGCTTTGCGGTGACGGCGTTGGCGACCATTGTTATTGGTTTGATGCTGCTGCGTGTGGCTAAAACCTATGGCCAAAAGCTCGGCAGTATCTGGCGTTTGGCGTCGAGTAATCTCTGGCGGCGCAGGTCCCAGAGTATTATTCAGATGATTGGTTTTTCCGGTGCCATTGCGCTGCTGATGATTATGACCGTGGTGCGAACCTCATTAATTGACGAGTGGCGTTGGCAACTGGCCGACGATGCACCGAATCATTTCTTACTTAATGTCGCGCCCTATGAGCTTGATGGCGTGCGCAACTTGGTCACCGAGCAAAAGCTTGAAACCGCTGGTTGGTACTCCATGGTGCGCGGGCGACTGACGCAGATTAATGGCCAGGGTATTACTGAGGAGCAGCGTGACAAACATGAATCATTCCGTCGTGAACTCAACCTCAGCTGGACAGCGGAGCTGCCGGAGGGCAATAAATTAACCGCCGGCAAGTGGTGGGATGAATTAGACCTCTCCGGTGATATTGCACCCGTCTCGCTGGAAGAGGAACTGGCCGGTGAGCTGGGTTTAAGCATTGGCGACCAGCTTACGTTTAGTGTCGGCGGCCTTATTTTTAAGGCTCGGGTGACCAGCACTCGCAGTTTAAATTGGGACAATATGACACCCAATTTCTATTTCTTATTTCCTGAAGGGATGTTGGAGAACTATCCGCGCACCAATATGACGAGTCTGTATATTCCGCCGCAACAGAAATTGCTGGTTAACGATCTGCTGCGCAAATATCCGACGGTACAGGTAATTGAGTTGGATAAGATTATTGACCGCATTCGCACCATCGTGTCTCAGGTGACCAGTGGTCTCGAGGTCATGACGCTGCTGATTTTAAGCTGCGGTGTATTGGTGATGTTTGCCGCGGTGAGTCTGTCGATGTCCGAGCGACTGCAAGAGAGCGCCATTTTGCGTACCCTGGGCAGTTCAAGGCGCTTAATTCTGGGTATTCAATGGGTCGAATTTAGTGTCTTGGGCATTATGGCGGGCCTGCTGGCTGCTATTGGTGCCGAGGCGGCAGTGGCATTGCTACAGCGCTTTATGTTTGATCTGCCGTTTAGCTGGCATCCGTGGCTGTGGCTGGTGGGGCCGCTGGCTGGTGGTCTGTTAGTCGGCGTGCTTGGCGTTGGTTACAGTCGCAAGGCGGTCACGCAACCGCCACTGCAGGTGCTCAACAGTCTCTAACCGGTTACTGTAGGGGCAGCTGAATATGGAAGGTGGTGCCGATATTGATATCAGAGGTGACGGCAATCTGTCCCTGGTGTTGCTCGGCGATAATAAACTGGGCAAATGAAAGGCGTTCGCCAGCGCCAGACTGTTTGGCAGATTCCACCGCGCTGTCTTTATCAGCATGGCTATTGGCGAAGAACGGTTCAAACACCAACTGCTGTTCTTCCGTGGTCATGCCCAGTCCATTGTGCTGAACGCGCACCCAGATGGCCTCATAAAATTCGCTGATCTCAATATTGATCGACGGAGTATGCTCAGGGTCTTCGACCTTGCCCAGGGCATAGCAGGAGTACCTGAACAGGCTGAGGAAGACCTGCTGTAACTCGGGTACATGGCAGCGCAGCTGTGGTAAATCATCGGCATAGTTGTAGTTGATCACCACATCTTTGAAACGCAGCCCTTTGGTGACTGAGAGTACATCCGCCGCCAGCTCGACACTGTGATCCATGACCTCGATGATATTGGCGAGCTGTTTCTCACCGGCTCCAGCGTCTGAGAAACGCACCAGATTATTGATCACGGAAGCCGCCTGTCGGCCACGGATCAGCGCAGCGTCGAGCAATTCATTGATGCCAATAGGATCAATGTGCTCTTCGGTTAGGTCCTGCCGCACTGTTTGCAGATCTTTCAAGATTGCTTGCAGAGGAATATTAATATCGTGCGCCATCACCGAGGCCATTTCGCCCATCGATGACATTTTGTCGCGCTGAACCAGCATATTTTCACTCTGCACGCGCTGAGTGACATCGTCGACCATAATCACCACCCCAGTCTCGAGCTGGTCATGCAGAGGATAGATGGTGATATCAAAGTGGTATTGACCGCGCTGGCTGTATTTAACCGTCAGGGTTTTATCTTCGTCTTGAGCCTGTTTGATTTGCTCTGGCGTGACCGCAATGGTCGGGTAGGCCTGCCACAAATTCTTACCTAGTACTTTGTCTGCAGGCAGGCTGCTAATCTCTTCCGCGCGGCTGTTCCACTGGGTAATCTCGCCGGCTTTATTTAAACCGATCAACATTAGTGGCATCGAACGCAAAATGCTGGTGATATAGGACTCCGATAAACGCAGCTTTTTACTCGTGTCACGGTGCTCGGTAATCTCTTCTTCGAGCGCAAGATTGCTCTGCTGTAGCAGACTGTTGGCGTTGTCGAGGGTCGCGGTGCGCTCTTTAACCCGGTCTTCTAACTGCGCACGTATTTCTTCCAGTTCGCGGTTGTAGCGGCGTGCGGCGCGGCGTGTAAAGGCCAGGCGAATTGCCGTGAGGGACAGCGCAATAATTAATATGCCGCTGGAAAAATTCGCCACGTACTGCCAATTGGTCTCGCCATTGTCCTGCCGTACAAACCAAAACACGTCAGCGAATACAAGATTGCTGTAGAACAATGCGGCAAGTCCAAGAGTTTTTTTCATGATACTCATCAAGTGCATGTAAGTTGTCGCGAGGAGCGCAGTGCCATCATTATAACGCTGAAATGATCCTTGTCAGTCATCACTATGCGGACTAGTCTTTTATTAATCAAGTGCTACTTGCTTATCAGTTTATTATGGATGCTGGCTGTCGGCGGTGATGTCGATTAATTAAAGTATTGGTTTGCAGGTGGGGTTTTTGGTCTGCATTGAGTCTTACAAGGAGAGAGTATGAAAATTAACTGAGAGGGTGCGCTCTTTTGTACCCAAGGTATTTGATTTTCGTACCAAAACTTCATAGCCCCTGCTGACCTGTATCACTCCCCCTCCTTACAGCAGGGGTTTTTTTCGTCCCCAAAAAAGTCGCGTTCAGAATATTACTCGTCAGTTGAGAGCTCGCTATTTCGATGGCAACTCTTAGGTATTCTGAACCGGCAGTTG
>JAFMBY010000136.1 GCA_017858135.1 Porticoccaceae bacterium
GCTGCCATCTCGCGTGCCGCTTTCAGTTTGGCCCGAAACGTTTCATTGCGCGCCGCCCCGGCTATCGGCTGACTGGAGAACCACGCCATCACCGTATTGGCCTGGCGATTGATATAGATAACCTGTCCGTGAATACCCACCGCGGCAAACTCACCAATGGTCTCGTCGAGAATCCACCACATATTGTGATAGGCGGCCCAAGTTTCTTCTTTGTAGTTGTTGTTGGCTTTCATATTGGCGCGGAGACTGTCACTGACATTTAAGGTCGCATCGACCCATTTTTGCGGAATAATTTGCTCGCCATTAAACCTACCCTGATCGCGAATCATCATGCCAAAGCGCGCCGCATCGCGCAGGGTGCTGTTCATGCCACCGGTCACCGCCGGCATATAGGCTCTGTCCACGGCAATGGTAGCGTCGTGCTCGGCACCGAGTTTGGCCCAAATATTCTGCTGAATAAAGTCCTGAAATGGCTGCCCGCTCAGTCGCGCGATCAACCAGCCGATCACATCAGCATTGGCCGAATTGTAATCAAAGTTGTCGCCGGGCTGACGCGTCGGATCGGGTTTAATAAAGCGGCTGATAAAATCATGCACGCCATAAATCTCGCTATTATTTGGCTGCACATCTCGGGCACCGGGCAGCCAGCCCATATTTAAAGCGGGTGCATAGTACTGAGCGAAGTCTGAGGTAAAATCAGTGTAGGTCTCTTTAAAGTCCAGAGAGCTAGCATGATCAAGCACCTGCTGAATCGTCACGCGCTCAAAGCCACTGCCCTTTAACTCGGGAATATAGTCGGCTGGCGATGCGTCGAGCTTGACCTTGCCCTGTTCGACCAGCAGACCGAAAGCGGCACTGGCAAGGGATTTACTCATTGAAAACCAAATATGCTGCGCATGGGCATTAAAACTGTGGAAGTAGTTTTCATGCAGTAACTTATCGCCCTTGATAATCACCACGCCATCCGCATAGTTGCTTTCAAAGAGCTGATCAAAACGCTGTTGGTTACCAGCAGCAGTAGTGAAGAGTTTTTCACCCAGCTGTGGTTGCGATGGCCCCGGCAACTCGACAATATTTCCCTGCCGCGGAATCATCACCACATTGAGTGGCGCGCCACTGTTTTGAAACGCCCATTTGCTCATCGGGTAGTCGCGGAAATTTTGCATGGTCACCTGCGACTCACGCATCGGCGGCACGCCCTGCATTGGCTCGACCAACAGAGTTTGGTCGGCTATTGCAGATTGAGTGGATAGAGACAGTGATAGAAGGCTAACAATGGAAACAACAGCCGCTGCGCGCATGAGCGTGATCCTCTTTATCATTTTTATTGTGATCTTGAGGATAGCAAACTTGGCGCCACGCAGCTATCGAGGAATTGGGGATAACCAAACCCCATTCCTCACGCCTAAATTGACGCGTTGTCAGGCACAACAGTGACACAGGCGAAACGTCAACGGCCTCTAATCTTTCTGGAACACCCTGACATAATCCACCAGCATGCGCTGAGGGAAATCGGTATTGGCATTCGGCTCGCCAGGCCAGTTGCCGCCAACCGCGACGTTGAAAATCAGGAAAAACTCTTTCTGAAATACAGACAGATCGCCACTGCTCTCGATCGCCATACTGTGATACTGGATGTCATCGATATACCAAGTGAGTTCGCTCTCCGTCCACTCAAGACTGAAGACATGATAGGCATTGGCCAGCGTTTCACCGCCAGAGAGGGTGTAGGTATCGCCAAAGGACGCCGGGTTGTAGGGCTTCTTGGTCACCCCATCAGCCTCGTAGACACCGCCATTGTTCCAGTGGGCCGTGCCCACGGTTCTGTTCTCCAGACCGCTGCCACCGACCATTTCCATAATGTCGACTTCACCACTATAGGGCCAGCTGACGGTGGTTATATTGCTGCCCAGCATCCACAGCGCCGGCCACATACCTTTGCCCTCGGGCATGGCCGCGCGGATGTCGACTCTGCCATAGGTAAAATCAAACTTATTCTGAGTCTTAATGCGCGAGGAAGTATAACTGCGCCCACCATAGCTCTCTTCTCGGGCTTCGATAATCAGCAGGCCCTCTTGCACCGTGGCATTTTCAGCGCGGTAGTACTCGAGCTCATTGTTGCCCCAGCCATTGCCTCCAACACCGATATCATAACTCCAGTCATCAGCGTTCAGCTCGCTGCCGGAGAACTCATCTGACCAGAGCAGGCTGTAACCACTGTAGGTTTGCGGTGTGGTGTAGCCGCTAAAGTTGGGATTGACCCAGACCTCATTACTGGATCCACCGCCATTACCGGTGTCAGTGCTGGGACCATCTGGCGAGGCTTCCCAGCGCACATTGTCAATCAAGAACACAGTGTCGGTGTAGTTGCTGGCCCAGATGACAATGCCGGTATCGATTTTAGTCAGCTGCAAATCCTGAGCGACCAATTCATTGACTGGGACGATTAGGGTCTGCCAATCGGCCAGGCCGTTAGTGGTCAGACTGTAGTCACCCGATGAGCAGGGGTAGACACAGTCCACTTTCATCGACAACGCGCCATCGCCACTGATGACTTTAACATCGAGAACAATATTGCCTCCGGCATAGGTCGAGGCATCGTAAGGCACAGACGTCTTGGTGTAGACCGCGGCAACTTGACCGGCTGATGAATGGCTGATTTGCAGCACTGTGCCGCGATCGATATCGCTGACCAGCTCCCAGCTAATGTTCGGGCAAGCCGCACCGCCGTCATCACTGCACTCGGCATAACCAGTTTGTTGATCGTAACCATTGAGCGCCAGATCCCAGGTCGTGCCGACAACACCCTGATCAAAAACGATCAGCGGATCGGCAATATCTAACGCAGTGACCGTTACAGTTCGGGTTGCGGTCGCAGTATTGCCCGCGGCATCTGTTGCGCTGTAGGTCAGCGTATATTCGCCAGCAGTGCTGGTATCCACAGTACCGCTTGTAGAGACCGTGACCGAGCTATCGACGTTGTCTGTCGCCGTTGCGCCCTCATCGCTGTAGGCAGAACCCTGTTCAATCGTGACGCTCTGTGCCCCAGACAACGAGATTACCGGAGCCGTGCTATCGGTTGTCGG
>JAFMBY010000052.1 GCA_017858135.1 Porticoccaceae bacterium
AATCAAGGCAAAAGAGGAAATCGCTGCGTAAGAGCAGTTCAAGGCCGCCACCCAGGGCGCCGCCACGAGCTATGCCAATCACAGGGATAGGCATAGAGGCAATCTGATTACCCAGCTTATGGCCCATTTGGACTAGCCGTTGAAAATCCTCGCGAACCAAGTCTTCAAGTCGGGGTTGCAGTTCAGTCACAGCGACAGCACCGGCATGAAAGCCACGACCGCCTGCATCTATGACAACGGCACGGATAGCAGGGCTATCTTTGACAGTGTCGAGGGCTTCGCCCATGGCCTTGAGCAGCGCCAGAGACATGCCGTAATTGTCTTGAGGGTTGTCTTTACATAGCCACAAAATGCCATCCTGAATCCGGTGTTTAAGGACGGTTGTTTCGGTCTTCTGCATGTTGGTTACCCGTGGTTTTGGTATGTTGAGGTCATAAAGATAAAAAAAGGCGGTTGAACCGAGTTCAACCGCCTTTTAAGTCCTTCTGGATAGGTCAGTTACTTAGAATTCATATCCTAAAGTGACACCAAACTGACGACCTGGCTGAAGTTCTGCCCAAGAGAAGCTACCTGCGTCATAGAGACGATTGATACGGCCATCTTCTTCAAAGATATCTGTGCCATAGACCATTACTTTCAATGTCCCATTGCCCATATCCTTCAAGTATGTGGCTGAAAGATCAAAAGTCTCGTAGCTATCAATAACAACCTCTGGACCAGTTGCAGGGTCATAAGTTGCCCATGCGGCCTGAGTATAAACTTCATCTTTGTAGCTGAAGCTACCCGTTACAGTCAGTGAGCCGCCAGCAACTTCAGACGTGTGCTCGGCAACCAAACTAGCCGTTAACTCGGGTGCATACATCAAGAAGGCCTTGTCTGCAATATCCACACCATTGTAGTCGTATTCGTCATATCCGCCATCAAAGGTACCAATGGCTGCCCGTAAAGTCAGCGAGTCAGTAGGCATAAGTGCTGCTTCTATCTCAACACCATCCATGCTGACTTGACCAGCATTTCGAGTAAATGAACATGTCACACCATTCTCCGCAGTGCCTTTGCCACAGACAGGGTCGTCGCCGGGTACGATAACTTGTACCTGCTTGTCAGTGTAGTCGGTGTTGAAGTAAGTGATGTTTAGCTGTGAGTTATCCGTTGGGTTGCTGCGCATACCGATTTCAAAACTTTCAACTTCTTCTGACTGGTATGGCAGAAGCTCTGATGCAGTTGATCCACGGTTAAAGAAGCCACCGCTACGGAATCCTGTCGCAATAGAGGCATACATCATACCTTTCTCGAATTCTCTCTGTAGAACAACACGATAGCTTGTATTGTTGTCTGAGAATTTAGGTTTTCCGACAATGGTTGCTGCATCAAGATTATCAGCCACTCGGTTGGCAGAATCCAACAGAGCCCAGCCGCGAGAATAGAGTTGTTTATCTTCCTCAGTGTATCGTGCACCAGCAGTGATGGACCACGTATCGCTTAGGTCATAAGTCATCTCACCGAAAAACGCAGAAGCTTCTAAACTGTGGTTTGCAGTAAAGTTTTGAATCGGGCCTGAAGTGATATAAGAGTCCGCTGTCATGCTATAGGCGCCAACAACGAAATTCATCGGCCCCTCCAGATCAGAGATATACTGCAACTCATGAGACTCTTGCTCAAATGTTTGCTCTCTCACGACAGGGAACATAACGCCATTTGTACCCCAAGAACCCAACTGCGCAAGTTCGTCATATTCCATACCACCATAGATGTATTTCAGCTCGAAACCATCGCCTTGATGAGTCAGTTTAAGAGTAGTGTTCTCACCTTCAAGCGTCGCTAAAAGAGGATTCTTTTGTACACTCGTTGTGTAACCACTGGCTTTTGAGATATCTGATGATACAGCTGCACAATTCTGCGTGGGAACTGCTACACAAAGGCCATGGGTTGCTGGCGAAGTGTTTATGATATCGACGGCTGTTGTATTGTGATCATAGTCATCATAGGTCAGTACCGCTGACGTATTATCTGTAAAGTTGTATTTCACAGAAATCGAAGCAGTCTGGCTGTCGCGATTATCAGGTCTGGTGTTGTTAGTAACGTTGTACAGGAATGATTTAGACTCAACATCCTTAACCGCGATCTTCACGCCGCCTTTATCTCCCAGTGGCATGTTGATGATGGCCTTCAGGTCGATCAGGCTTTCGTCACCGAAAGTCGTTTCTATTTTTCCGCCCCACTCACCAGTTGGTTCAGTTCTCTGCACGTTGATCACACCACCAATCGTGTTGCGGCCAAACAGTGTGCCTTGAGGGCCGCGCAGGACTTCGACAGACTCGACATCAAAGAAGTCGAAGACACCGCCGGAGTTACTGGCTAAAAAGACGCCGTCAATGGCGACGCCGACAGTGGGTTCGATAGACTTTTCAATATCATCGTAGCTAAGGCCGCGAATAGAGGCACTCAGCGACTCTGAACCAATTGCCGTTTCATGAAGTTCAACATTGGGAACCAGTTTTCCGAGATCAAGAGAGCTAGTAATCGATCCTCTCTCAAGTTGACCTGGGGTTATAGCGGTAACGGCTACAGGAACATCTTGTATCGATTCTTGACGCTTACGCGCTGTCACGACAACTTCTTCGAGCATTGTCTCGCCAACAGCTACATTGGCATACAACGGTAACATGGATAAGGAAATCAGGGCTGGAAGCACCTGCTTCTTAAAGTTTTTCTGGTAATTCATGTATTTATCCCCTCAGGACATTATTCTAAGTTGTTCAAAGCAGATACTCTGTAACCCTTTACAGGCGGCATCTTTACACTTTCACTCCCTGCAAACAAAAAACAATCGGGACTGCTTTTTAATTTGACTTCGGTGAATATAAACCCCTGTCAGCCAAATTTCAACTAATTTCACTGATTTGATTGCCCCGCCTGACTGGCCTAAAAATGGGTGTCTTGACGCCCTGCCTGTAACCGCTTGATCGTCGAGCCGACCGATTACTGTAAAGCAGGTTTAGCGGGGCTTGCCGAAGAGGGTGGTTTGTTTTAATCAAATTACAAACAATATTGAATGTTTTTAAAATCTAAGGTACTTTGGCTCTAGTTTGATCCACCCAACTTAACCACTCCGATTAGCACTTTAAGGCCGACAATGCGATTACGTACCAAAAACCTAGCCGACTACGCCCAAGAAAAAGCCTTCAACACGCCTGAGGCAGTTGCTATCTATTTGGAAACGGGTGAACACATTACATTCGGGAGTATTTTTAAAGAGGCTATGGCCCTGGCTGCTTCGCTATCTAAACTCGGTTTAAACGCCGGTGATGTGATTAGCTTTCAACTTCCCAATTGGCGCGAAGCGGTAGCCATCGATATAGCGGCAGTGTGGTTGGGGTTGGTGGTCAATCCGGTGATACCGATATACCGAGATCACGAACTGGCCTTTATTCTCGCTGACAGCCGCTGTCGCTGTCTGTTTATTCCCGGCGTCTACCGCGGCTATGATTTCCCCGAGATGATTGAGCGCCTGTCGCCCGATCTGCCCGATCTGGCATATGTGATTACAGTGCGCGATCAAGAGCGCCGCGAGGGTGCCTCAGGCGATATGCTGCGCTATGAAAGCTTAGTTGAGCAACGCGGTGAGTCAGTGCCGGCAAAACAGCCGACCGATATGTCCGCCGTCAAAGTGGTTATGTACACCTCTGGTACCACCGGTCGTGCAAAAGCGGTTCGCCACTCGCACCAGTCACTGGCCCGCGCCATCGACAATGGAGTAGAGGGCTGGCATCTTGCTGACGGAGATGTGATGTTAATGCCATCTCCTGTGACCCATATCACAGGGTTTGCCAACGGCATTGAGCAGGCGTTTATCAGTGACTGTAAAACCGCCTTTATGGAGCGCTGGGATGTTGATCTGGCGGTTAGCTATATAGAGCGGGTGGGGGCCACAGGCTGTGTCAGTGCTACACCGTTTTTGCAAGAGTTGGTTGAGAAGGCCCGGCGCGATTCCTTGGCTCTACCAACATTGCGATTTTTCGCCTGCGGCGGTGCCTCGGTGCCGCCGACCCTCATAACCGATGCGCACGAAGTATTCGCCAACTGTCGCGCCTTCAGAGTCTATGGCTGCACTGAAGCGCCACTGATCAGCGTTGGCTTTATGCAGCCTGACGAAGAATCTCTGGCGGCAACCACCGATGGCCGCATCAACAACTGGAATGTATTAATTGTCGATGATGAGGGTCAGTCGCTGGCTCAGGGTGAGGATGGCGAGATATTGGTCAAAGGGCCGGCGCTAATGCTCGGCTATGGCGAAGAGCAGCAAACCCGTCAGGCAATCAATAATCAGGGCTACTTTGCCACAGGTGATATAGGTCATATCACCCCAGAGGGTGCCATTGTGATCACGGATCGCAAGAAGGACATCATTATTCGCGGCGGCGAAAATATCTCCGCTCGCGAGATCGAGGATGTTTTGCACCGCCACGACATGATCAGTGAGGCAGCAGTGGTTGCCATACCCCATGCGCGGCTCGGGGAGGGCGTCTGTGCGGTTCTGGTGATGCGTCATTCAGCCACCTTGAGTATGGCCGAGCTGCAAGCCTTTTTGCAGGAAGCCGGCCTGGCCAAACAAAAATGGCCCGAGCGCATAGAGCTCAGTGATGAGTTGCAAAAGACTGCCTCAGGAAAAGTGCGCAAAGACGTTTTGCGCCAGCAAGTTAAAGCCCTGGTTGAATCGGAAGCCTAATCTTTGGTGCTAAAACCACGATTTACGCTTGCCATAGAGTGGGTCTAATTGGTCTGTTTCCATTTCTTCGCTTTCTTCCATTGCATTCGCTTGACTATGACCATAAAATAAAAACAGGTTGGCTTGTTTAATGTTTAAGCGGCCGTTCAACAGAGATGATTTATGACCGACAATGTTTTCCGCAGTGATGTCCGTGCTTTTTTGACTGAGTCGTTGACTCCAGACATCAAGCGCGCGGGAGAGCTGATGACTAGTGTGTTTGCCGATTTTGATGCCACCATGGAATGGCACAGAATTCTCTATGCCAAAGGTTGGGTTGCCCCGGACTGGCCCGAGGAACATGGCGGCACTGGCTGGACTCTGAGTCAACGCTATATCTTCCAAGAAGAGTGCAAGCTGGCCAATGCCCCGGCACTTTTTGCCATGGGCCTGCAGATGCTTGGCCCCATGTTAATTCGCTACGGCACAGCCGAGCAAAAAAACTATTACTTGCCACGCATGCTCTCCGGTGAGGATGTCTGGTGCCAGGGCTATTCAGAGCCCGGAGCCGGATCTGATCTGGCGTCACTGATCACCGCTGCGGTGCGCGATGGCGATGACTATATTATTAATGGTTCTAAAATCTGGACCAGCTACGCTCAGCATTCCAACAAGATTTTCTGCCTGGTTCGCACCTCAAAAGAGGGTAAGCCTCAGGCCGGTATCAGCTTTATTCTCGTCGATATGGACACCAAAGGTTTATCGGTGGAGCCCATTGTTGGTTTGGATGGAACCGTTGAGCAGTGCCAAGTCTATTTCGATGATGTGCGGGTTCCCGCGGCCAATTTGGTCGGCGCCGAAAATCAGGGTTGGGATGTGGCCAAATCGCTGCTGGAGTTTGAGCGCGGCGGTCACAACTTCACCATAGATCACAAAAAGCAGATGGCGAAAATTGATCATCAGGCCAGCACGCAACTCTCTGCTGGTGGTGGGCTGTGGAAAGATAACCCCGTCTTTGCCGCCAAAGTCGCCGATGTTGCGGTTGATGCTCTGGCTCTAGAGTTTACTGAGCTACGCGTTAAAGGCGCCTTTGAAGCCGGTGGTAATGCCGGCGCACTGTCGTCATTGATTAAAGTGATGGGCACGGAAATCGGTCAGCGCTTTAATGAATTGAGTCTGGAAATAATGGCCGAACACGCCTTTGTCAAACAGCTCGACGCACTGGTTCCCGGATTTGAAGGAGACGCCATAGGCCCAAGCTGCGGCCTCACCACTATGGCGGAATATATCAATAATCGCGCGGCAACCATTTACGGCGGCTCGGCTGAAATTCAGCGCGATATTATTGCCAAGCGGGTCTTGCATCTCTAATTCTTGGCTCCGCTTTTAGATAAAAATAAAAAGCAAAAAGAACAAAAAAATAGCAATAGCAGCAGCAACAGAAATAGGAAGCCAGATGTTTATTGAATACAGCGAAGAGCAAAATATGTTGCGCGATAGTGCGGAGCGCTACCTTCGCGACAACTATAGCTTTGAGAGCCGCCAAGCCGCCGTTAAGCAGGCTCGCGGATTCGACGCTGATCAATGGCAGACGTTTGCGGAATTGGGTTGGCTGGCGATGACGTTTAAAGAAGAGTCCGATGGTTTCGGTGGCGGTGCTCTGGAAACGATGATTCTCTGTGAACAGTTCGGCAAGTATCTGGTCCTTGAACCCTATCTTGAATCCGTGGTTTTGGTTGGCGGCCTGGTTGAGGCCGGTGCTCAGCCTGAGATTAAGCAGCGGTATCTGTCGGGCTTGATTGCCGGTGAACGACAGGGGGCTTTTGCCTACCTGGAAGAGGGCGCTGTTGCAGATCCCACTTATGTGCAGACAACGGCTGAGTCCAGTGCCGACGGCTTTGTACTCAATGGCAAAAAAACTGTGGTGCTAAATGGCCCGGAAGCGGATTGCTTTATTGTCTCGGCGCGCACAGGCGCTGTCGGGCAAGACTCGAGTCAAGGTATCAGTTTGTTTTTTATTCACAAAGACACTCCGGGCCTGAGCTTTACACAGTACAAGACCTACGATGGTCGCTCGGCCTCTGAGTTGCAGCTGGAGAATGTTGCGGTGAGCGATCAGGCTCTGGTCGGTGAGTTACATAATGGCTTTGCGACAGCAACACCGGTGTTCTCCCGAGCCATGGTGGCAGTCTGTGCAGAGGCAGTAGGGGCAATGGATGCGCTGCTCGCCGCCACCGTGGACTACACCAAACAACGCAAGCAGTTCGGTCAGTCGATCTCCGGATTTCAAGTGTTGCGCCATCGCATGGTCGATATGTTTATGGAAATCGAATTAACCCGATCGCTGCTGATGGCGACGGCGTGGAAATTGGATAACCACGCTGCCGATGCTGAGTTATGTGTGGCGGCTCTGAAGGCCAAAGTGGGCAAGGCGGGTCGTTATGTTTCACACAACGCGGTGCAGCTTCACGGTGGCATAGGCACAACCGACGAGTTTAGTGTCGGACATTATTTTAAACGCTTGGCGGTGATAGGGGTCATGTTTGGCTCTAGAGATTCTCACCTGTCGCGCTACTCGCAGCTAAGTACTCAATTAAGTGTGGAGCCCTCTTGATCAACACGAGAGCTAACTAAATTACATTCGAATAATAATAAGGAACGACCACTATGGATCTTCAGCTAAAAAACAAAACGGTATTGATTACCGGTTCATCTAAAGGCATTGGTTTTGCCCTGGCAAAAACGCTGGCCGCAGAAGGTTGCGATGTGGGTATCTGCGCGCGCAATGCCGACGAAGTCAATGCAGCGGTTGCTGCGATTCAAGCTATGGGTGTCAAGGCCCATGGTGAAGTGGTCGATGTCACCGACAGCGCATCACTTGAAGCCTGGATTAAAGCCTGTGCTGACGCGCTAGGTGGTGTCGACGGTTTTGTTGCCAATGTCAGTGCCGGTGGTGCCGATAATGCCGAGTCGGGCTGGAGAAGTAATTTCGAAGCCGACGTGCTGGCTAGCTGGAAAGCGGTCAATGCGGTGAAGCCTTACTTAGAAGCGTCTGACTGCGGGGCAATTGTCAGTATTGGGTCTACCGCCTCTCTCGAAGCCTTTGCCGGCGCAGTGCCCTATGGTGCCATGAAGGCCGCGCTGCTCAACTACTTTGGCAATCTGGCTCAGGAGCTGGCGCCAGCTGGCATTCGAGTTAACAGCGTAAGTCCTGGGCCAATCTATTTTAAAGGCGGCGCCTGGGAAGATATTCGCGCGGCGATGCCCGAGATTTATGAGGGCACGGTGGCCAATATTCCAGCGGGACGTATGGGCTCACCTGAAGAGGTCTGCGTTCAGGTTGCGCTCTTACTTAGCCCCATTTCAGGTTATACCACAGGTACCAATGTGGTTATCGACGGTGGCTTCACTAAGCGAATTCAGTTCTAAGAAAATCGGATAAGACGCTCAGCGTGAAGAGAAGCGCGTCGACTAATAAAAAGGTAAATGTTGTGACAGATAATATTTTTTCAGTAAAGGGCAGGGTCGCGTTAGTCAGTGGCGCGTCGAGTGGTTTGGGTGAGCATATTGCGGAAATGCTGGCCTCCCATGGGGTTGCTGTCATCTGCGCTGCACGGAGAATCGAGCTCCTTCAGAGTCTGGCAGAGCGGATTGTCGCCAAGGGCGGGAAAGCCTTAGCGGTAGCCATGGATGTTACCGATCGCGCCTCGGTGAAGGCTGGCTATGATCTCGCGGAACAGGCATTTGGCACGCCGGATATTATTGTCTGCAATGCCGGTGCTACCGGTGCCCAGCCATTTTTAGAGATGCAAGAGTCAGTTTGGGATAATGTCCTGTCGGTGAATGTTAAAGGGGTGTTTAACCTTGCTCAGGAAGGTGCCCAGCGCATGGTGGCGGCGGGTAAGTCGGGGAATATTATTACTATCTCGTCGATTTGCGCGGTCTCTTCGTTTAAGGGGTTGACTCATTACAGTGCCTCGAAAGCGGCGGTCAATCAGTTCACTAGTGTTATGGGCCACGAGCTGGCCGAGCACGATATTCGCGTCAATGCGCTGGCACCCGGTTTTCTCTATACCGATATGGTGGCAGATTATTACGAGACTCCGGCAGGTCAGGCTGATCTGGCCAATCTTCCTCTAGGACGAGCAGGTGCTCTCTCTGAACTCGACGGTGCTATCTTGCTACTGGCCAGTAAAGCGGCAAGTTATATGAGTGGTTCGGTTGTAACAGCAGATGCGGCCCACTCGATCCGCCTGGGATAGATCATGAGTAATGCAGTGGTTCCAGGGCATATTCCGAAACATTTAATCAGAGATTTTAATATCTATACACCGCCTGGTTTGGATGATGATTTTCATCGCGCCTGGGCAACTCTGTTGCAAGAGGACGACTCCTGTCCTTTGGTCTGGACGCCGGCCAATGAGGGCCATTGGCTGCCGACACGTTCGTCGATTATCGAAGAGGTGCTCACCGATTACAGCCGGTTTTCCAGTCGCAGTATTATTCTTCCCAAGAGCCATAGTGCCGATCATGGTCTGCTGCCCACGACCATAGACCCCCCAGAACACCATTTTTACCGCAAGACATTAAATCACACCATGGCACCGGCTTCGGTCAATGCCATGGGCAATGATATTCGCACTATTGTGACCTCGCTGATCGATGATTTTGTGGAAAAAGGCGAATGTAATTTTACCCGTGACTTTGCCGACATTCTGCCAATCCGGGTGTTTCTCTCGATGATGGATCTACCGGAAGATGATATTCCGCAAACCAAGTATTGGACCGACCAATTAATTCGTCCCGATGGCAGCATCAGCTTTGCCGATGCACTGCAAAATTTGAAAGATTATATTGCTCCCTATGTCGATCAACGTATGGGCCAAGATGGCACAGATATGCTTAGCCGCATGATTAATACGGAAACCAATGGCCGTCGCTTGACTCGCGAAGAGGCGATCAAGCTCTCTATTCAGGTATTTATTGCTGGTGTCGATACGGTGGTTAATCTGCTCGGTTTTGTGTTTTTGTTTTTGGCTCGCAGCGAGTCGCATCGCCGCCAGATATCGCAGGGCGAGGTCAGTGTTGCGGATGCGGTGGAAGAGATTTTACGACGTTTCCCATTAGTCACAGTGGCCCGGGAAGTGACCGAAGATATGACGTTTCACGGTGTGCAGTTAAAGGCTGGCGATATGATCGCGGCACCAACGCCACTGGCGGGCATGGATAATAGCTTTACACCCAATGCGGTGGATGTGGAATTTGAGCGCAAGCAGGGCAATAGTCTGACCTTTGGTCGCGGCGCACATACCTGTCCGGGGAAAAATTTGGCGCGGGTCGAATTGCGTATTGCGATAGAAGAATGGCTGAAACGGATTCCTGATTTTCAGGTTGATGAAAGCAGTCCCGTTAGCTTTAGCAGCGGTATCGTCGGTGTGGTCAACGAGTTAAAACTGCGCTGGTAATAGCAACCTTGAAGCACAAAAAAAGGGACATTTGACTGTCCCTTTTTTACTGCCTGCCGGCTCTAACAGGCAAGTCTACCAATCACTCAACAGCAGCGCGGGCTTTCGCCAAGGCATCAGCTGTCGTTTTATCCATAGGCTCAATCGCCCATTGAATACCCCGTCTCAGCAGTTGATAAAACACCGGCAAGTCCCATGAACCGCGGTCCATTGTGGGCCAGTAATCCATCATTGGCTGCATATCGTGGTGGTGACGGCAGTGACCTAGGGTTAAATAGAGCACTTCCCCCTCGCCAACCTTGTGGGTATAAAATACTGGGTGACGAGCATGTTCCCACTCATCTTCTTCAAAGCCTTCCGCCTTGCCGCCGTACTCTGTATCCAGGATAACGTGCAGGTCGCCGTAGGTTTTCATCAAGTAGAGTTCATCGTCCGACTCAAAGGGTTCAATGCCCTGAGCCAAAGGATGATCTGGATCGGCAACGGATACGGTGTAAGGGGCAATGGGTGGATGTGAGCGGAACATTGAGCCCAGTGTCTCGACAAACAGGGGCGCCCAGTCTGGCGTGCCATAGAGCCCGCTGGACATCAGTCGAATAATCGAATTGGTGCCGTGCAGGGCATACCAGCGACCGCCTTTTTCAACCCAGGCTTTGAGGGCTTCCTGAGCGCCGAGAGAGGGCACCACATTGCAGGTATAGCTGACAATAAAGTCCGCTTCTTCGATGGCTTGAATATTTTCATAGTCTTCAAAAACGCGGACCCGAAAACGCTCATCTTCGGAGAGCAGTTTCAATAACTCTAGCCGCGCATGGTCAATGTCATGCCAGACGCCGCCGGCAATTAATAAACAATTGATTCGGCCTGCACGGTTTTCGTGAATACTCATGAGTCACCTTGGTTGTTATCAAGTTGAGGTTTTGGCGCTGAAGGGTCCTGAGCCAGATACCATTCAACCCAGCGATGAAACAGCTGATTGCCCGCTTCATTTCGACCGAAGGTCACATTGGCATGCGCATTAGACTCAAGGCCTTTCTGAATCTTCAGACCGACCTGATAGTCTTCCACATCCACTACTTCCTGAAAGAAGTCCATCATGCCCTGCAGTTCGGTATCTTCTCCTGCTGGCTTAGTCGGGTGAATAAAGTTGATATAGGTGGTGTTCTGATTGGGCAATGGGCCGGGAATAATTTGGCTGACTAGCGTAATTTCCGGTGCCACAAACAATGAGATATTGGGGAACAATGTGCGGATCCAGTCATAGCCATTGTTTTCGTGCTTGTGATAATCCTCTGCAGCCACGTCGGCGAGATTTTCTTTGATCGCCAGATGCGGGAAGCAGATCAATGTGTGGGGGCCGTAGGCGGCAAATTCCATAACATTGGAATAGGTGCGCTCAGCGATGGTGTCTGGGTGGGCTGCAGCAAAATGGTAGCCTTCTAAATAGCCGTCATAGGCAACTTTCCAGTTGGCACCATCAATTTTGCGCTGACCACAGAAATGCCAGTTTTCCATACCCAGGCGGCCAATATCTTCCATTATGCCACCCAAAAAGCCGTCGAAATCGACCTCGTCTTCACCTGGCTCAAGTACAGTAAAGATCATGCCGCCACGCTCGTAGACCGGGAGCTGGGTCAAGCCATTCGCCTGCTTGTCAAAATCACCAAATTTCGCTTGGTCGGCAACACCGCGCAGCACACCGTCATTGCTGTACATCCAGCCGTGATAGGGGCAGGTAAAGCGCGATTTATTGCCGCAGGGTTCGTTGGCCACCGTCATGGCGCGATGGGAACAGGCATTGAGCATGACCCGCGCGGTGCCGTCTTTTAAGCGTGTGATGAGTAGCGGCTTATCGAGAAACTGAAAGGTTTTATAGTCGCCGGCATTGGGCAGCTCTGCGGTCAGTGCCACAAAAACCGGAACCTTCTTAAAGATAAGGTCCATTTCCTGCTGCCAGATATCGGCATCGGTATAGTTTTTCGAGGGCACAGACAATGTGTTTGAGGCTTGATCTGTCGTGTTGTTGTCTACGTCATCAATAATGCGCGCGACGATACGGTTGTAATTTTCTGCAATAGTCATGCTTATCTCTCCTAAAATCCTCTTGCTCAATGGCTGACTGATTCAGCGCTTAACTCTCGGGAAGTATTAGTGGACCAGCGGCTGATACATCATATTTAACAACGTCCATTGAGGTGATCTCGACAGTGCCACAGAAGGCCATAAATTCAACAATATGGGGCATGGCCAAGTGGGCCATCAGCGCGCTTTCACTTTCCCATTGCTCAGAGATCCAGATGACGTTGGAGTCGCTCACATCCACGGCGATGGCATAGCGTTGGCAGCCCGGTTCGGCATGAGTTTCAGCGATGATTTTTTGTGCGGCGGCGGCATAGGCGGCGGCGTCTTTAGGGGCTAGTTCAATTCTTGCGGAAATAGCTAACATGGTTAACTCCTTGATAATGTATGTTGATAGAGATCGATTCGGTTTAGCCGGCCACGCCGTCAAAGCCTAAATACATGAGCTCATAGGCGCCCAATAAAAATGCTTTGGCTTCGTCTTCACGGCCTTCTTCAGCGAGAAATTCTGAATCATAGGTGAGTCGGCAGCCACCATTGTCGAGCTCGGTTAACTGGCCCGTTGCCTGATAGTGCAGAAGCCCTGCGGGTCGGGCGCCGACAATCGAGAGCTGCAGGGTATAGTTTGCCAGGTCCAGAGAGTCGAGTCGTTCGCTGACGGCACCCTCAAAGCCGACATTGTAAATATGTCGGATCATACCCACGCCGCTGCCCTCTAATTCCACCCGTTCAATATCTATGGGTGTATTGGCTGGCCACCAGGCTTGGATATTGCCAAAGTCCATCAGTAGTCCCCAGATGGTATCTCTGGGCGCGCTGATATCGTGATGAGAGTGGAGATTTACCATGTTCAGGTTCTCGCTATTTATTATCGTTATATTTGCAGCTGCAGCGATTAACGGATAGAACAGTTCTTATGCGACTGTTGGCGCTACCCGTTGAGGCCAATATCGCCTGTTGCGTGCTGTGATGTCAATGTGCGGTGGGCAATGCGCCACCCATTCGCGGTGCGCACTAGTTCATCACTGTACTCACCCCATACGGTTAGGGTTTCGGCAGCGTAATCGCCGAGGCCAACATGCAGTGCCGAGAGGTAGCAGGTGGCTGTCGCGGTGTCGCCACTGACAACGATATTGATATTTCCGATCAGGTGCTGCGTTGCAGAGCACTGTGTGAGCACGCTGGCGATCAGATCGGCAATGGCCTGACGACCTTCAAAAACACCTATACCGATAAAATTGGCCACGGCATCATCGGTAAATACACCATCCAGAGCTGACCACTGATGTTTGTCGATAGCTGAGGCATAAAGGTTGATTACCTGTTGAATTTCCAGGTGGTCAGCAAAGTTTTGTGGTTCTTGAGTTGTCATTTACGGCCTCCGTTATAGGATTGATGCCAAGGTCAGTCTGCGGCTAATAAAGGCTGAGCGTCGGCGGAATCTATGTCACCATTTGACGTGACGGATGTCACTTGTTATTCGACTTATAGTACTTTGGCCTCAACAGGCAGTCAATAAAAACCATCAAACATGTTTGTTATTTACCTGCGGGATTCCCTCAGGTAACATAAGGATCAAATTTGATAGCGGCTCTTCTATTGGGCTGCCAGCATAACTAATAATAGGGACAGATATATGACGCAGATGAACACTCGCGTGCTGCTAGCGCGCAGGCCCGCTGAACATTTAGTAGCAGCGGATTTTGAGGTCGATACACAGCCACTGGCCAGCCTGAAAGAGGGTCAGTTCCTGATTCAGAACACGTACCTCTCTATGGATGCCGGTTTTCGGCAGTGGATGAACGAGGGTTCCGGTGACAACTACCTGGCCTCTATGCCACTGGGTGAACCGGTGCAGAGTATTATTATGGGCACCATTATTGAGTCTCGTCACGGCGACTACCCGGTGGGTAGTACGGTGATGGGCCGAACCTCTTGGGAACAGTACAGCATTGATGATGGCACTGACTTTATGGCTATCCTCGACCTTGATCCCGATATTGAACCCTATGAATATCTCGCCAGCCTCGGTCCCTCGGGCATGACCGCCTATTTTGGTCTGATGGATATAGGCGCGCCTAAAAGCGGCGATGTCTTTGTGATCAATGCCGCTGCCGGTGGCATTGGTTGTCTTGCCGGACAGATGGCCAAGGCTGAAGGCTGCCGCACTATCGGCATTGCCGGTGGCCCGACCAAGTGCGCTTGGCTCCAGGACACCCTCGGCTATGACCGGGTTATCGACTACAAATCTGGCGAGTCTCTGGATGATCAACTGCTTGCAGTTGCCCCCGAAGGGGCTGATATTATGTTTGATAATGTCGGCGGCCCGATGCTCGGCACGATGCTCGGCCATCTGGCCGAAAATGCCCGAGTGGTGCTATGCGGTGCAGTGTCTCAATACGAGCGCGAGGGCGGCCACGAAAGTGTTGCCAATATGTGGGAGCTGATCACTAAGCGAGCCAAAGCCGAGGGCTTTATGTTTTCGGACTACGTGGATCGCTATCCGGAGGCGCTGGATTATATTACTGCCATGCTCAAGGCTGGTGCATTGGTCAGTCCGGTGAATATATCTCATGGTATCGAATCCTCAGGGCAGGCGTTTATCGATATGCTCGATGGCAATAGCACGGGCAAGTGTTTGGTTAAACTCTAAGGCTTTATTGCGCGACGCTTTAATCGCGCTCATTCCAGCGAGAAGGTATCCCCCCCGACTTTCTTGCTGGCGTTAAAACCCTCCGTATTCTGTGCGGAGGGTTTTGGCGTAGTGGCAATCACGCTTCTTTTGGGTGTTGTCAAAATAAAAATAAAAAAAGGATAAAACGATGCCATTGGAATCCGTCACCGCCGCCATTTTGACCCAGATAGCTGCTGAGGGCGGGCCTGAATTATATGAGATGGCGATTGCTGAGAGCCGCGCCATGTATCGCCAGATGCAGCCGGAGCTGCCTGAGATTGTGGTGCACAGCGTCGAAAACCTTATGATCGACGGGCCGGCCGGCGCTATCCCAGTGCGTATTTACCGGCCCAGCGCGGCACCTGCCCCGGTGCATCTGCACTTTCATGGTGGCGGTTGGGTAATCGGCGATCTCGATACCCATGATCGTGACTGTCGCGAAATTTGCCTAGGCGCCGAGTGTATTGTGGTGGCAGTGGACTATCGTCTAGCCCCAGAACATATATTCCCTGCCGCACCAGAAGACTGTTATGCGGCCCTCTGCTGGGCCACAGCTAACGCAGATCTACTGGGTGGGCTGGGTGGTCCTGTGAGTGTGGGCGGAGATTCTGCCGGCGGCAATCTGGCTGCGGCAGTGGCGCTGATGGCGCGAGATCGCAATGGTCCTGCTATAGCAATGCAGCTGCTGATTTATCCGGTGACCGATGCGACGATGGAGAGCGCCTCTTACCGCGACAATGCCGATGGCTATTTGCTATCGCGAACCATGATGAGCTGGTTCTGGGACCACTACTGCCCAGATCTCGCGCTGCGCGCGGATCCTCTTGCCAGCCCTATAACCGCGGAAGATCTGTCGGGATTGCCGCCGGCCCTAGTGATGACCGCAGAGTTTGATCCCCTGCGCGATGAGGGTGAAGCCTATGCTGAGCGTTTAAAGGATGCAGGTGTGGCAGTGGAGGTGCGGCGCTTTGATGGATTGGTTCACGGCTTCTTTTCCCAGGCGGGCATTATTGAAGCGGCGCGAGAAGGGGTTGATCATGCAGTGAGGTCGCTGCGCAGGGCCCATGGCAATTAATGAAGGCAATCAAGCGGCAGGCATCAATGGCTCGCCGCGCAGAGAGCTCATTTTCCACCGCTGGTTAATGCGTTGAAATTCTAAATGGTACTGAACATAAAACAGTACTGAGCCACCTTCTAGCGGAATGCCCATACCCATCGCATGAGTCCGCGCTGAAGCGCTATTTTCTTCGAGTGAATCAATTTTAAAATTGGTCGCGTAATGGGCGCTGTGGCTCATGCTGGCAAAGGCGCCTGTAAATAGCTCACGCAATGCGGCCATGCCTTTAAAGGTCGGATAGTCCAACGCCGTCATGTCGAATACAGCGTCTTCGCTGAAGCAGCAGAGAACCTGCTCTACATCGGCTGCATTGTCCAGTGCAATCAGATAGCTGTTAACCAGCTCCTGCAGTGCTTGGCGGTCTTCAATGTTCTGAATACGTTGCTCTAAACTGGGCATGGTGAGTCTCTTTTTTAAGCGGGCTCAGCCAGTAAAGAAATCGGCCCGGGGCGTGCCAGTGTCGTCATAGACCGGCTCGGCGAGATCAATACGGTATTTGAGAATATCTGTGTCGTGTATTTCATACTGATAGAGCAGGGCTAGCATATCAGTGTAAAAGGCACTGGCCAGATGAGCGGCAAGGTGCTCGCTGGACTCCCAGTTTTCGTGGACATAGATGC
>JAFMBY010000004.1 GCA_017858135.1 Porticoccaceae bacterium
TTTTTGATCATGCATAGTTTTTTGATCATGCATAGTTTTTTGATCATGCATAGCTTCTTGCTCATGCATAGCGACGAGACTCGCCAGTGTCGGAGAGATTAGTCACGCAGCGGCCGCAGATCTCAGGATGCTCTGCATTAGCCCCGACATCCTCAATAAAGTGCCAGCAACGTACACATTTCTCAGCGCTAGAGCGCTGCACGCCAACTTTTAAGCCCTCAAGCATAGACTCATTAGCGTCGTCACCCTCTTCGAGGGACAGTAAGGTGGCCTTTGAAGTGATGGTGACAAAGCGCAACTCATCGCCAAGTTTGGCCAGGGACTGATACAGCTCTGGCACTGCATACAATTGAATGTCGGCGCCCAGAGAACCTTTCACCACACCCTGGTTGCGCTGATCTTCAATCACCTTATTGATCGCTTCTTTGGCCTGCAATATTGCTGCCCAATCAGCCTGACTGATAACATCGGCGTCAGTTAACCGTGGCAGTGAATACCACTCGGCAACAAATACTGACGACTCGCGCTCACCGGGCATAAAGCCCCAGATTTCGCTGGCGGTAAAACTCAGGATCGGCGCTATCCAGCGACTAAAGGCTTCGGCAATATGGTACAGCGCAGTCTGCGCGGAACGTCGCGACAGGCTATTTTCTGGGCAGGTATAGATGCGATCTTTAATAATATCCAGATAGAAGCCACCCATATCGCGAACACAAAAATTGTGCAGTTTTTGGTAGATCAAATGGAACTGAAACTCATCGTAGGCGGTAATAATCTCTTCCTGAAGTCCCGCCGCGCAATCAATCGCCCAGCGATCCAGAGCCAACAGATCGTCGTGCTCAACCCCATGGTCGGCTGGATTAAAGCCGTCAAGATTGGAGAGAAAATAGCGTGCGGTATTACGAATCCGGCGATAGGAATCACCCGCGCGAGTCAAGATTTCGTCGGAAACAGTCATCTCACTGCTAAAGTCTGCCGAGGCAATCCAAAGACGCAGCACATCGGCGCCCATATCATTGATGACTTTTTGCGGTGAAATAACATTACCAATCGACTTAGACATCTTGCGACCGTGCTCATCGACGGTAAAGCCATGGGTTAGCACCGCTTTGTAGGGTGCCGTGCCATTGATTGCGATCGCCGTCTTCAGTGATGATTGAAACCAGCCACGGTGTTGGTCTGAGCCCTCGAGATAGAGGTCTGCTGGGTAACGCAACTCCTCACGAGCTTTGATCACCGATTCGTGAGTGACTCCAGAGTCAAACCAAACATCCAGCGTGTCGGTGACCTTCTGATAGTCAGCAGTGTCCTCACCAATCAATTCTGCCGCATCGAGGTCGAACCAGGCATCAATGCCATGTTCCTCAACCCGCAATGCAACCTGCTCAATCAACGCAGAGGTATCGGGATGCAGCTCGCCGCTCTGCTTATGGACAAAGAGAGCGATCGGCACACCCCAGGTGCGCTGACGCGAGATGCACCAGTCCGGACTGTTGTCGAGCATGCCTTCGATCCGCGCCTGCCCCCACTCCGGGTGCCAGCTGACCGTTTTTACCGCGTCCTTAGCTTTTCCCAAAAGACCATTTTTGTCCATGGAGATAAACCATTGCGGGGTCGCACGGTAAATCAATGGGGTTTTGGTGCGCCAGCAGTGCGCGTAACTGTGTACAAACTGACCGCAGCTAAACAGGCGCTGATGCTGACGCAATACCTCGAGCACCGAGTCATCGACCTTGTAGACATGCTGACCGGCAAACAGCTCAACATCATCGTGGAATAGGCCGTTGTCCAAAATATAGTTCAGTGTGCCAATACCATATTGCTTAGACACGACGAAATCTTCCACACCGTGGTCTGGCGCAGTATGCACACAGCCAGTACCTGCGTCAGTCGTAACATGTTCGCCAAGCAGCACAGGAATATCGCGATCGTAAAACGGGTGTCGCGCGACAATATTCTCTAACTGCTTGCCCTGACAGGTCGCAAGTTGTTGATAGTCCTCGAAAGCCAGACGCTGCATCACCGACTCAAGTAGCAGCTGCGAGCAGACCAGTCGTACAGGTCCACTCTCGCCGACAACCTGAACCAGCACATAGTCGAGATCAGCACCCACAGAAATAGCCTGACTACTGGGAATGGTCCACGGCGTTGTGGTCCAGATCAGCAGATTGACCTCACCCTCACCGGGTAGGCCGTCGAATGCCGTCGACAATTTATTCAACTGTTGCTGATCGCTCACTGCATAGGCGACGTCGATACTGTAAGAGGTTTTGTCCTGATACTCGACCTCCGCTTCAGCCAGAGCCGAGCCACCCACCACGCTCCAATAAACCGGCTTGTAGCCTTTCACTAAATGACCGTTGGCAGCGATTTTGCCAAGCGCGCGAATGGTGTCGGCTTCGACGCGATAATTCATTGTCAGGTAGGGCCGCTCCCAATCACCAAAAATACCCAAGCGGACAAAGCCCTGGCGCTGGCCGTCGACCTGCTTCATCGCATAGTCGCGGCACTTTTTACGAAACGTCGAGTACTCAACCTTAACTCCTGCCTTGCCGATTTTTTTCTCGACATTGTGCTCGATGGGCAAACCATGGCAGTCCCAACCCGGAATATAGGGCGCATCAAAGCCACTCAATGTGCGCGCCTTAACGATAATATCTTTGAGTGTTTTGTTCACCGCATGGCCTAGGTGAATCTCACCGTTAGCATAGGGAGGACCATCGTGAAGAATGTATTTTTCACGCCCGGCACGGGCATCGCGAATCTGCTGGTAGAGGTTGCTATCCTGCCATGCTTTTAGCATGCCCGGCTCGCGCTGAGCCAGATTGGCGCGCATGGGGAAATCGGTCTTGGGCAGATTCAGTGTTGCTTTGTAGTCAGTCATTGGCCTTTTTATTGACCTTCTTGGTCAACCTTATATAAGTTTATTGTCTATCGATCGTTTAGGTTAGCCACTCGCCAACCTATCAGCCTGCAAAAACCACTCGCGGATCATCTCCACATCGTGGCTGATTGTGGCAACCAGCTTTTCGAGGCTGGTAAATTTTTCTTCATCGCGAATCTTGTGAACAAATTCCACAACAATTCTCTGGCCGTAAAGGTCACCGGCAAAGTCAAGCAGATGGACCTCTAAAATCGGCTTTAACAGATCGCCCACTGTCGGCCGTAAACCGACATTAGCGGCGCCCCGATAAATGCTTCCGGCAACATTCACCTTGACCGCAAAGACGCCGGACAGCGGCGCACTAAAACGATTTAATTGTACATTGGCCGTCGGAAAGCCAAGCTCGCGTCCCAGCTGCTGGCCATAGCCAACCACACCACTAATCGAAAATGGTCGGCCCAGTAATTCAGCGGCGCGAGTAAAATCCGCCCGCTCGACCACTTCACGTACCAGCGTACTGCTGACCCGACAACCATCCACCTCGACCGTCGCCGTATCCTGTACGTCAAAACCGTAGCGTTTGCCCTGCTCAGTCAACAGCGCAAAATCACCGCGTCGATCACAGCCAAAATGGAAGTCATCGCCGACAATTAAAGATTGCACGCCCAGCCCGCGGACTAATACCTGCTCAACAAAATCATCCGCCGAGAGATTGCGCAGCTGACGATTAAACTGCAGACAAACCACTCGATCGACCCCTGTCGCCAGCAGCGTATCAATCTTCTCTCGCAATCTCATCAACCGCGCCGGAGCGCGCTCAGCGGAAAAATATTCTCTGGGTTGAGGTTCAAAGGTCATCGCGACCGACGGCACCTGCAAACGTTCGGCAGCCTCTTTTACCTGCTGCAAAATAGCCTGATGGCCGATATGTACACCATCGAATGACCCGATGGTGACCACCGATTTTTCTTCAAGGCAGTGCAGGTTTTGCAAACCGCGAACAAAGGTCATTTTAGCGTGCTGCACAAGCGTTGATTTCACTGTTCAGAATAAACGTTGAGTATACCTAGCAACCATAAGAAAGGTAAGGCGCCGGAGCCAATTAACCTGTGTACAAACGGCGATTACACAGGGGCACAGAGAGCGATAATTTAATCTGCGGAGGTCGTTGCTTTGGCCGGCCCTTTTAAATCGCTAAGCCGCATACCACAGGCCCATAAAACGGCAGCGTAGACGGCAAAGCCAGCGCCACAGATGCAGACAATGGCACTACTGCGCTGCCACCAGCTGAGCTGCTGCCAGAGACTGGCATCGAATGAGGTGAAATGATCGCCGAGCCATACCAGCGTAACCATCATCAGCGCAACGGCCAACAGCAGGTTTAGCGCAAAACGCAACCAGGCGCGACCCGGAAGGTAGATAGCCTTGCTGCGCAGTGCCAGAAACAATAATAGCGCATTTAAAAATGCCGATAGTGAGGTTGCCAGAGCGAGCCCGACATGACCCACCTGCCAATACGAATGCAGCGGTATCACCAGAGCCAGATTGAGTAGCATATTGGAGACCATGGCAATCACACCGATGCGCACCGGCGTACGCATATCCTGGCGCGCGAAAAAGCCCGGCGCCAACACCTTGATTAACATAAACGCGACCAACCCGAGAGAATAGGCGCGCAAGCTCAGCGTCGCCATCGACATATCGCGCGCCGTCATCACATCACCATAGAGGAATAGTGTCGCGAGAATCGGTTCGGCAAGGAGCATCAACGCAGCGGCAGCTGGCACGGCAATTAACAATACCATGCGCAGCGCCCAATCGAGTGTCTGAGAATAAGCCTCTACTGAACTGGCAGCGTGATGGCGCGACAGATTGGGCAAGATCACCGTGGCGATAGCGACCGCAAACACCCCCAGCGGCAGCTCCGAGAGACGATCGGAATAATAGAGCCAGGAGACACTGCCGGTCGGCAGAAAGGTTGCCAACATAGTGTCTAATAGCAGGTTAATTTGGCTCACCGAGACACCAAAGATGGCCGGCCCCATTAAGCCGAGTATTTTTCGCACCCCCGGGTGGCGCCAATCAACCGTCGGTACTGGCAGCATATGGATGCGCGCCAGAAACGGCAGTTGAAAACAAAACTGAATCGCTCCAGCAGCAAACACTCCCCAGGCTAAGGCATAGGTCGGCTGCTCAAACCAAGGCGCTGCAATCAACGCGGCAAAGATTAACGACGTATTCAGCAGCACCGGGGTAAACGCGGGAACCGCAAAGCGATCATAGCTATTGAGGATACCGCCGGCGACGCCAGTCATTGAGATAAATAATAAATAGGGAAAGGTAATGCGCAACATGTCGGCTGTGGCATTAAATTTAAACGCATCGTTGAGATACCACTTCGGGGCAAACAGCGCGGCAAACAGCGGCGACGCAATAACAATCACCAGAGTCAGCAACAGCAGTGCCGCACCCAGGGTACCGAACACTCGATTTGTCAGCTCTCTCAGCGCTGCGCGACTGCCTTTTTCGCGATACTCACCCAGCACCGGGACAAATGCCTGCGCAAAGGCGCCTTCAGCAAATAGGCGGCGAAAAAAATTGGGGATTTTAAAGGCAACAAAAAACACATCTGCCAGTGCTTCAGCACCGATAACGCGTGCAAAAATAATATCCCGCGCCAGCCCCATAAAGCGCGACAGCATGGTGAAGAAGCTCACCACACCGCTGGAACGAAGCAGGCCACTATCGGCCTTCACACTCCCCGACGCCGGCTGCTCTGACACATCACTGGCCTGCTCGGGTAATTGACTGCGCTGCTCGCGTTGCTCTTGACTCACGTGTCTACTCGGTTGACGGGGCGTTTCACTGCAGTTTAACGGCCTCCATGCCCATCTCCAAGTGAATAGTTAAAAGCCTTGCACCCTGAGGCGCGACGCGGGGTTAACAGAGCGCCGCAGAGCGACACTATTGCTGGAAAAATTGGCTTGAATGTGTGTTGTAAACCCTGTATATTTCCGCGCCTTCAGTGAGACCCTTTGAGAGGAGTAATACCCAGTGGCAAATTCAGCCCAAGCTAAGAAACGCGCACGACAGAACGAGAAACGCCGCCAGCACAATGCTAGCTTGCGCTCAATGGTTCGCACCTATTTGAAAAAAGTTGACGCAGCAATCGCCACTGGCGTTCACGCTGATGCTCAACAGGCTTATGTCTCGGCCGTTCCAGTGATCGACCGCATGGCCGACAAGGGCATTATTCACAAGAATAAAGCTGCTCGTCACAAAAGCCGCTTGAATGCGAAAGTTAAAGCGCTGGGCTGATTAGCTTTTCAGCCAGCACTGAAAAAACCGGCGCTAGCCGGTTTTTTTATGGGTGCATGAAATTAGTTTGTTATTCCTCACCATTCTTAATCACTATGGCGAGGTTACTGCTTGTTAGATGAAATCCATGCGTGCTAGCAGGCCACAGCGCCAGTGCTAATGAGCTGTTCAATCTCCTGCTCGTCATAGCCTGCGCCAGCCAACACCGCACGGGTATTCTCACCCAGTGCCACGGCCGGATATTTCACCTCAGCCTGGGTGCGTGAAAATCGCGGCGTGGGCGCTGGCTGCCAAGTCTCGCCATCATCAATAAAAGTACCGCGAGAGATATTGTGGGGGTGATGTCGCGCTTCCTGCATCGACAACACTGGCGCAAAGCACACATCAGTCCCCTCGAGCAACTGACACCAATGGTCGCGCGTTCTGGTTTTAAACAGTGCCGCAAACCTGTCAGACAAATCAGCCCAGTGTTTGCTCTGCCACTGCAGCTGACGCCAATTGATCGGCGTGTCGCCGCGAGCGGTTGCAGCATCTAGCTCAAGCAGCTCCACTAACTGATTAAAAAACTGCGGCTCAATCGAACCGACGGAAATATAACCACCATCACTAGTCTCGTAGACGTTGTAGAAAAAAGCACCGGAATCGAGAATATTTTCGCCGCGTTTATCGACAGCGCTACCGGCCTGCAAGGCGCTGTAAGCAAAACCCATCAAACTAGCAGTGCCATCAACAATAGACGAATCAATCACCTGACCGTGGCCAGAGTTTTGTGCCTCAAGCAGAGCGCAGACCAGACCAAAGGCGAGCATCATGCCACCGCCACCATAATCACCGACCAAATTAAGTGGGATAGATGGCTTTTGGCCCCGCGGACCAATCGCGTGCAGAGCACCGGTGAGGGCAATGTAATTAATGTCGTGACCTGCAGCAGCGGCAAGAGGTCCGTCTTGCCCCCATCCAGTCATGCGCCCATAAACCAGCTGCGGATTGATCTCAAGACAGCGCTCGGGACCGAGCCCAAGCTTCTCCATCACCCCGGGACGAAAGCCTTCAATCATAGCGTCTGCACTTGCTAGAAGGCGTTCGACACAGGCGATGCCGGCGGCAGATTTCAGGTTGATACAGATAGACGATTTGCCACGATTGTGGAAATCCAGCCGCGGATCAGCGCCAGCGGTCATCACGCCGCCACCGGGACGCTCTATGCGAATCACGTCAGCACCCATATCAGCAAGCATCATTCCAGCATAGGGTGCCGGGCCAAGCCCGGCAAATTCGATAATGGTCTTTCCAGCCAATGGTCCCATATGATACCTAGTTAGCCGCGCGTTAAACCGCTAGGCTTGATTTAACGCTACGGTCATTTCAACCACGGCTTTTTTGCCATCGCCGTAGACCATCAAGGTGTGATCCATGGCAAAAAGTGGATTGGGCAAGCCAGCAAAACCCGGACTCAGCGACCGTTTGATCACCACAACTGTCTTTGCCTTGTCGACATTGAGAATTGGCATACCGTAGATCGGGCTACCTTCAACATCGCGAGCCATAGGGTTGGTGACATCGTTAGCGCCAATCACAATCACCACATCGGTGTCTTCGAAGGTCGGATTGATTTTATCCATTTCAACCAATTTATCGTAAGGCACTTCGGCTTCAGCCAGAAGAACATTCATATGCCCTGGCATACGCCCGGCCACCGGATGGATACCGTATTCAACGTCAATTCCTTTAGCCTGCATGGCATCGGCCAACTCACGCACTGCGTGTTGCGCCTGAGCCATCGCCATGCCATAACCGGGCACAATCACCACACGCTGAGCGGTCTCGAGAATCATGGCCACTTCGTCGGGCTGGGCGCTGGTCACTTTGCCGGCATAAACCTCATCGGCATCGATGGCTTCACCACCGGCTGCCATTTTGCCGAACAACACATTGGTCAGTGAGCGATTCATGGCGACACACATAATCTGTGTCAGAATAAGCCCAGAGGTTCCCACCAGCGAACCGGCGATAATCAACACCGTATTGCCGAGAATAAAGCCAGCTAAAGCCGCTGCAATGCCCGAGTACGAGTTCAACAGCGCAATCACCACCGGCATATCGGCACCGCCAATCGGCATCACTAGGAATAGACCGAGCAACAGCGCCACGGCCACTATCGCAACCATGGCGGCAACATTGCCTGGATCAACCACCACCAAGCCTACGGCAACCACTCCAACAATCAAAAGTAGCGCATTACCAATCGGGCCACCGGGAAGACCATAACTCTTCTTCATTAACTCTTGCAGCTTGGCAAACGCGACCAGACTACCAGTCAGCGTCAACGCGCCAATCAAGATGGTCAGACCGATAGCCAGCAGCGCAATGGTGCCCTCTGGTCCAACCCCAAAAGCACTGCTGTCAGCAACCACTGGGGTTAACAGTTCGGCAAAGGATGCCGGCGTGCTGCCCAACTTGCCATAGTACTCAGCCAGCGCGATGGTCAGTGAAGCACCACCACCAAAGCCATTTAACAGTGCCACCATTTGCGGCATCGAGGTCATTTGAATACGCAGCGCCATAATGCTGCCGACGATAGAACCGACGACTACGCCGGCGATCACATAGGTGTAATCGACGGTGTTCATATTCAGTAACGTCACTACCACGGCGATCAACATGCCCAAGGCAGAGAGCATATTGCCGCGCACGGCGGTTTTTGGTTTGGTCAGCCCTTTAATACCGAGGATAAACAACACACCGGCAATCAGGTAAACAAAATTTACAATATTGGCATTCATCGCTTACTTCCTCTTAAACATGGCAAGCATGCGATTAGTAACAAGGTAACCACCGACAACATTGATGGTCGCGAGGGTGACGGCGATAAAGCCGAGTATATTCACCAGCATCGGTGAACCGTCACTGCCAGCGGCCAGCAGCGCACCCACTAGAGTGATACCGGATACAGCGTTGGTACCTGACATCAAAGGTGTATGCAGAGTTGGCGGCACTTTGGTAATCAGCTCAACACCGAGAAATAGCGACAGCACAAACAGCGCTAATAGCAGAATTAAAATATCCATTTGTTTTACTCCCCTTGCGTTTCTTGTTCAGTTACGTTGAGTTCTGGCAAGCCGAGCAATTTGCGCATATGCGGATGCGGCACATCGCCCTGATGCGCAACGACGGTGCCGGCAACAATCTCATCATTAAAGTCGAGGTTGAGGTTGCCCTCGTCATCGAGAATCAACTCGAGCAACGTCTGCATGTTTTTGCCGTACATCTGACTGGCGTGATAAGCCAGCTCTGATGGTACGTTTTCGGGACCCAGAATAGTCACACCGTGAGCGACCACTGTTTTACCCTGTTCGGTGAGATCACAGTTACCACCGCGCTCTGCCGCCAGATCAACAATGACCGACCCGGGCTTCATGGCTTTGACCATGTCCTCGGTCACCAGAATTGGCGATTTAGCACCGGGAATGGCTGCTGTTGTGATAATCACGTCCTGCTGGGCAACCACCTCGGTCATCAACTCGCGCTGACGGCGCAGAAAATCTTCGCCCTGCTCCTTGGCATAACCTCCGGCACCTTCAGACTCACCGGTATCCAGGTCCAGCTCAACCGGCTTGGCGCCAACCGAGATAATCTGTTCGCGAGCAGCGGGACGCACGTCATAGGCTTCAACCACCGCGCCGAGTCGTTTGGCGGTAGCACAGGCCTGCAATCCAGCAACGCCGACACCCATAATCAATACCCGTGCTGGCTGTAAGGTGCCAGCAGCAGTCATCAACATGGGGAAAATACGCGGAGCAGCTGAGGCTCCCATCAGCACCGCTTTATAACCGGCCAATGTTGCCATTGATGACAGCACATCCATACTCTGCGCGCGACTAATACGCGGTACCAGCTCCAACGCAATCGCGGTGGCGCCCTTCTCTGCCACTGCTTGTGCAGCCTGCGGCGAGGCCAGCGGATCCATCATACCAATGACCAACTGGCCGCTGCGCAAGCTGGCAAGATCGGCACCGCTGTTGTCATTGTTGGAACCAAAAGATTGAACCTGCAGAATAATATCGGCCTGGGCAAATATCTCGGCACGATCTGTACTGATGGTCGCACCAACCGCTGCGTACTCAGCGTCTGGATAACCTGCAGCACTTCCTGCATTGGTTTGAAAAAGCACCTTGATGCCTTTGTCCGTCAAAGACTGGACATTGACAGGGGACATGGCGACTCGTTGTTCTGCGGATTTAATTTCCGAAGGAATTCCGATTATCACTCAATTCTCCTTTTTTGTTATGTGAAAGACTTTTCTAGCGAATGGTTGGCAATAGTAGCAAAAAAATTACAGCTAATTTTTAAGTGTATAGCGGTTATTAGATAAAGCTATGTCTGCATTATTCGTGTCCGTACCATCATAGTCAAAACCTCCGACACGACAATAGTCCAGATGAGGGAGTCTTAGGAAACGCGGGCTACCGAAAAGTCAGCCAGCTCCGCCATCACCGTTTTTAGGTGACTGTCGGGCAAAGTACTGAGGGCTTGCTTGGCTAGATCAGCCTGCAACTGAGCCTGCTGGATGCAGTAGCCAAGACTGGAAGATTGCTGAACTGCGGATAGAATATCGTCGAATCGCGCTGCGCTCTTGCTCTCAATCGCGGCACAAATTAACTGTTTCTGCTGGTCGTCGAGATGATCTCGAGCATGAATGAGCGGCAATGTCATTTTGCCTTCAGCCAGATCATTACCCAGATTTTTACCCGTGACATCACTGTGCCCCTGATAATCGAGCACATCGTCGACAATTTGGAAGGCGAGACCGAGATGCTTGCCATAGAGAGCCATATTATCTGACTCAGCACCGGCTAGCATGGCGCCAACTCGGGCAGCAGACTCAAATAATTTTGCTGTTTTACGGTAGATAACCTCGTAATAGGTGGCCTCATCGATAGCCGAGTTACCGGCATTACCCATCTGTTGCACTTCGCCTTCGGAGATCACATTGGTGGCATCGGCAATGACACCCATAATTTGCATATCACCGACATCGACGAGCATTTGAAAGGCGCGCGAATAGATGAAGTCGCCAACCAGAACACTCGGCGCATTGCCCCACTGATTGTTGGCGGTCTCGCGGCCGCGACGCAGCGCAGAGACATCGACCACGTCATCGTGAAGCAGTGTGGCGGTATGGATAAACTCAATCACCACGGCCATTGCGTGGTGCTGCTGGCCTTTGTAGCCATTCGCCAGCGCACTCAACAAGACCACCACTGGACGCAATCGTTTGCCGCCCGAGCCGACAATGTAGTGCCCGATGTTCTCCACCAACCCGACGTTGGAGTGCAGATTGGCAACAATCAGGTCGTTGACCGCTGAGAAATCGTTTTCAACAGCTTTGTGAAATGGAAGCATGGAGGCTGGAGACTGCAGTTATTAAACACGCAGCATGCTAGGGAGCAAGCGTTACGCTGTCAACCGAAAAAAAATGACTTAGACGAAAAATGGCGCTTTAAACGACGCTTATTAGCGGCCAATTAGCCCTTAAAAGTTGCCGCTAAGTCGATAACTGGGTACGATGCTCGCCTCTCAGACCAACAGCCAAGGATCCCAATGTCATTCCAACCCAAAGCGTCTTACAACCGTGAAGAAATCCTCGCATGTTCCCGCGGTGAACTTTTTGGACCTGGCAATGCAAGGCTCCCAGCGCCCAATATGCTGATGGCCGATCGTATTGTTGACATCAATAATACAGGCGGCGTCAGCGGCAAAGGTCAAATTATCGCCGAACTCGATATCACTCCTGATCTGTGGTTCTTCGGCTGCCATTTTGAAGGCGATCCAGTGATGCCCGGCTGCCTCGGCCTCGACGCACTGTGGCAGTTAGTCGGCTTCTTCCTGGTATGGAACGGCAACAGCGGCCGCGGGCGTGCGCTCGGTGCAGGCGAAGTGAAGTTTTTTGGCCAGGTTTTACCCACCGCTAAAAAAGTCACCTACAAACTCGAACTGACACGGCTGATTCAGCGCAAGCTGGTTATGGGTATCGCCAACGGTTCAGTTGAAGTTGATGGACGCGAGATTTATACCGCCAAGGACTTAAAGGTTGGACTCTTCGAGAGCACTGATAACTTTTAACTGTTGCCATACAGTTTCCCTAACAAATCTCCATTTTAAGAGGATTGCCAATGAGACGCGCAGTAATTACGGGCCTTGGTATTGTTTCCTGCCTAGGCAATGATAGACAGACTGTAGCTCACGCCTTAAAAGAAGGTATTTCAGGTATTCGGCGCCGCGAAGACTTCGCCGAGATGGGCCTGCGCTGTAATGTCGGGGCAGTATTGGATATAGACCCTAAAGAGCATATTGATCGTAAAATCTTGCGCTTTATGGGCCCCTCCGCTTCCTATGCTTATATCGCCACAGATCGTGCTATTGCCGATGCAGGCCTAACCGAGGAGATGGTATCTAATCCCCGCACAGGCCTGGTAATGGGTTCTGGTGGTGTCTCTGGTGAAATGTTTACTGAGTCCATCGACGTTATGCGCGAGCGCGGTATCAAGCGCGCAGGCCCCTATCGCGTGACCCAGATTATGGCCAGCACCGTGTCTGCCTGTGTCGCAACACCGTTTAAGATCAAAGGCGTTAACTATTCAATCGCCTCTGCCTGCGCCACCAGCGCACACTGTATCGGTCACGCCGTCGAGTTGATTCAACTCGGCAAGCAAGATGTCCTGCTGGCCGGTGGTTCTGAAGATATGCATTGGTCTATGGCCGGCATGTTTGATGCGATGGGTGCACTGACTAGCAAATACAACGACACGCCAGAGATTGCTTCACGAGCCTATGACGCAAATCGTGACGGTTTTGCCCCAGGTCTGGGTGCCGGGACGGTGGTAGTTGAAGAGCTCGAACATGCATTGGCACGTGGTGCCAATATTATCTGTGAAGTGACCGGTTACGGCGCAACCTCTGATGGCGCAGATATGGTCTCGCCCTCCGGCGAAGGCGCTGAGCGCTGCATGAAGATGGCGATGGAAACCGCCTCTGGTCCAATCGACTATATCAACACTCACGGTACCAGCACCCCAGTCGGTGATATCGCTGAACTGGGTGCGATTCGCAACACCTTTGGCGATAACTGCCCTGACATCAGCTCCACCAAATCATTATCAGGTCACAGCCTTGGCGCTGCCGGTGTTCATGAGGCGATTTACTGCTTATTGATGATGGAAAATAACTTTGTTGCGGGATCTGCCAATATTGATGAGCTCGATGAGCACGCGACAGGTCTGCCGATCTTACTGGAAACCAAAGAGAAAAAGTTGAATTGCATTATGTCCAACAGCTTTGGTTTTGGTGGCACCAATGCCACGCTGATTATGGAACGTTACACTGGCTGATTTTTGTCAGAGTCTGGAAAAGGCGGCCTCGGCCGCCTTTTTTGTGTCTGGGGTTTTTCGTTTTGGATGCGCCCGCATCTACTCTTGGAGTTCGAATAAAGTCTGTGCAAAACCACCAGGCACAAAAAAAGGGAGCTGACTAAACAGCTCCCCTTTCGAACGACATCACCGCAAATTACAACGCCGCTAAAATCGCTTCAGCGCTAGAACCTTCCAACGCGCCAGCATCAACATTCAGCAACGTCACTACACCGTCATCAACGATCATAGCGAAACGCTGGCTGCGAGTGCCCATACCAAAACCGCTGCCGTCCAACACCAGACCCAGAGCTTCAGTAAAAGTCGCATTGCCATCGGCCAACATCATCAGATGTTCAGCATTGGCAGACTTGCCCCAAGCGTCCATAACAAACACATCATTGACCGACATGCAGGCCACTGTATCCACGCCCTTGGCTTTAATATCATCAACATGGACAACAAATCCAGGTAGGTGCGCAGCCGAACAGGTAGGGGTAAACGCGCCGGGAACAGCAAACAGAACAACTTTTTTTCCATTAAAAATATCAGCAGTGCTAATACCTGTGGGACCTTCTGCGCCCATCACGGTAAACATGCCTTCGGGAATTTTATCGCCAACTTGAATCGTCATAACAACCTCGTAATAGTAAGTTTTAGCGCTGACCTATAAGCGCCAGCGCAAAGATGATTTTAAATATTAGTGTACTTGCAGCTGACTCGCGTTAGAACGGAATATCGTCGTCAAAGCTGTCCATACCCTGAGGCGCCTGCTGCGGTGCCTGGTTTTGCTGAGGTGCCTGATTTTGCTGAGGCGCTTGGTTTTGCTGATAACCTTGATTCTGTTGCGGCGCTCGATTCTGCTGCGGCGCCTGCTGATAACCTCCACCGCCACCTTCCTGACCACCACGACCGTCGAGCATCTGCATTTCACTGGCGACGATCTCTGTAGTGTAACGGTCTGCGCCATCCTGCCCCTGCCACTTGCGTGTGCGCAGCGAGCCTTCAACATAAACCTTGGAACCTTTTTTCAAATATTCGCCGGCAATTTCACCGAGACGATTAAAAAATACCACTCGGTGCCATTCCGTGCGCTCTTGCTGCTCACCGGTATTCTTATCTTTCCATGCCTCTGATGTGGCAAGGCTGATATTGGTGACAGCTCCGCCTGAAGGTAAATAGCGAGTCTCCGGATCCTGTCCACAGTTACCGACTATTATCACTTTGTTGATTCCGCGCGCCATTTTCTTCCCCTGTTCGTTAACGATTAAAATAAGGCTTCAGACCGGACATATCCACGGTCTTTTTATCCACTTTGGCATAGGCCAGCTGTTCCCCTTCAATGACGAGTATATCGTCTACGCCAGGAACTTTTAAGATTAATTTGGCAAAATTCTCACACTCCATATCGCCGACATTTAAAACCACGGTTTGCAATGCTCTAGGTGCCTGCAATCCTAACGCAAACACCCACCAAACACACCCGATTGCCGCCAGCAGCAAAAACAGTCCATCGACACCAAACCGTTGCACACTCCAGCCACCCAGCACCCCCCCGACAAAGGCACCGAAAAACTGGCAGGTTGAGTACAGCCCCATGGCCGTGCCCTTCTGCCCCGGCGGACAGACTTTGCTCAGCCACGACGGTAAGGATGCTTCAAGCAAATTAAACGCAGCAAAAAACATTAATAACATAATCGGCGTCAACACCGGGCTTCTCAGGAGAGCCAGCAGCAACATGGCAACTGTCATACAGCCAACGGCTGAGGTGAAACTCAGTTTTTGCCGCTGATACTTCTCCCCAGCAATCATTGCCGGGAGCATCGCGACAAAGCCGCCGCCCAGCAGTATCAAATAGACCCACCAGAGATCACTGCCAACCATGCCTAGCTCCTCGGCAAGCAACACGGGGATCACCACAAAAGCTGCCATTAAGGTCAGGTGCAGTGCAAAAATGCCGAAGTTGAGGCGCAGCAAATTAGGGTCTTTAAGCAGCCCGCGAATCTGTTTCAAATCTGTCTGCGTCTCACGGTTACGCTCCACCGCGACCGCTCGCGGCACCCAGCGCATAACAATAATAATACCCAGACAACCGAGCAATGCGGTAACCCAGAATACTCCGGCCAAACCCACCGCCGAGGCGATTAGCGGACCAATAATCATTGCCAGCATAAATGACAGGCCAATACTGGCACCGATTGTCGCCATCGCTTTGGTGCGATTTTCCTCACTGGTGAGATCGCTGACCAGAGCCATTAGCGTGCTGGCAATGGCCCCGGCTCCCTGAATCGCCCGCCCAATAATGAGCCCGGTCATACTCTCCGCCGTCGCTGCCACCACACTGCCCAGGATAAAGACCAATAGCCCGCCGACAATCACTGGCCGGCGACCAATCTTGTCAGAGAGTAACCCCAATGGAATTTGCAGTGCAGCCTGAGTCAGGCCGTAGACCCCAAGTGTAATGCCGAGCAGCAATGGACTGGCGCCACGGTAGTCGTCGATATACAGTGCAAGTATTGGCAGCACCATAAACAGGCCGAGCATTCTGAAGCCGTAAAGACTGGCCAGCGAGACAGCCGCGCGCTTCTCTAACCGGGAAAATAAGGACGAATCGTTCAAGGCAGTATCAAGATTATTATCGAGCACAGCATATTAACAGCGCTGTGCCACAGTGCAATCGCAACACACTCTTTAGCACTCTTCTAAACAACTATTTTTCTGCCATTGCAGTCTGTCATGGTGAGACATTCGTAATAGGTTTAACAATTAACAAATTCACTTTGCCGAGTGCACCAACAGCACCCTATAATCGATCGTTTAATACAACCATAAGAATTCTCAATGGATACCATTCAGGTACGCGGCGCACGCACCCACAATCTCAAAAACATTGATCTCGATATTCCACGCGACAAGCTTGTCGTGATCACGGGTCTGTCTGGCTCGGGTAAGTCGTCACTGGCCTTTGACACTCTCTATGCCGAGGGTCAGCGTCGCTATGTGGAATCACTGTCGACCTATGCACGTCAATTTCTATCGATGATGGAGAAGCCCGACGTCGACCATATTGAGGGGCTGTCGCCGGCTATTTCCATTGAACAAAAATCGACCTCTCACAATCCGCGCTCAACAGTCGGCACAATTACCGAAATTTATGATTATCTGCGTCTACTATTTGCCCGTGCCGGAGAGCCACGCTGCCCAGATCACAACCAAGCGCTGAAAGCCCAAACTGTCAGCCAGATGGTCGATCAGGTGCTGGCGATGCCCGAGAACACCAAGCTAATGTTGCTTGCGCCAATTATTAAAGGCCGCAAAGGTGAGCACCTCCACCTGTTTGAAAGCCTCCGCAGACAGGGTTTTATTCGCGCCAGAATTGACGGCTTGGTGTGTGATTTGGACGAGGCGCCGGCGCTGAATAAAAAGCAAAAACACGATATCGAAGTGGTGGTTGACCGCTTTAAAGTCAAAGCCGATATGGGCATACGCCTCGCGGAATCCTTTGAAACCGCGCTCACCCTTGCTGAGGGATTGGCCGGCATTAGCTACATGGACTCCGACGAACCAGACCAGATGTTCTCAGCCAAGTTTGCCTGTTCGGTGTGTAACTACAGCCTCAACGAGCTTGAGCCACGACTGTTTTCATTCAACAACCCAGTCGGCGCCTGCCCCACCTGTGATGGGCTCGGTGTGCATCAATTTTTTGATGTTGATCGTGTCGTTCATCACCCGGAGGCATCTATCTCGGAAGGCGCTATCCGCGGCTGGGATCGACGCACACTGTACTACTACAATATGCTCACCTCTCTGGCAGCGCACTACGATTTTGATATCGACTCGCCCTGGGAAGCACTGAGCGAAGAGCATCGCTCAAAAATACTCTACGGCAGCGGTGAGGAGGAGATCACCTTTAGCTATGTCAATGATCGCGGCACCATGTTCCGCCGCGAACACACCTTCGAGGGTGTAATCAACAATATGGAGCGGCGCTACCGCGAAACCGAGTCGGGCTCGGTGCGTGAGGAGCTAGCCAAGTACATGACCAGCTCGCACTGCCCCGAGTGCGATGGCACACGACTGCGCAAATCGGCTCGCCATGTCTTTATCGACAATCGGCGCATTGAGGATATTGTCAGCATGCCAGTGGGCGACTGCTGCGATTACTTCGATCAGATTGAACTGGAGGGGCGTCAGGGCGAAATTGCCGAAAAAATTATTAAAGAAATTCGTCAGCGCTTCCGCTTCTTGGTCGATGTCGGACTCAACTACCTGTCACTGAATCGCAGCGCCGACACGCTCTCTGGCGGTGAGGCCCAGCGCATTCGCCTCGCCAGCCAAATCGGTGCCGGGCTGGTCGGCGTCATGTACATTCTCGATGAACCCTCGATTGGACTGCATCAACGCGACAACGAGCGTCTGCTAAAAACGCTGGTGCGACTGCGCGACCTGGGCAATACCGTGATTGTGGTTGAGCACGATGAAGAGGCGATTGCCGCCGCCGACTATATTATCGATATCGGCCCCGGCGCTGGCGTCCACGGCGGTGAGGTGGTTGCCGAAGGCACTGCCAAACAGATTCGCGATAACCCCAACTCTGTGACGGGCCAGTTTATGTCTGGCGCCCGCGGTATTGTGATACCGCAAAAACGCAATCAGCCCAAGGGTAAGTTTATTGATGTCACCGGTGCCTGTGGCAACAACCTACAAAATGTCGATCTAAAAATCCCCATTGGCCTATTTACCTGTATTACCGGTGTCTCTGGCTCAGGCAAATCGACATTGATCAATGAGACGCTCTACCCGGCCGCGGCAGTAGCACTAAACAAAGCCACCACCTTAAAGTCGGCTGCGCACAAAACGATTACTGGACTCAACCATCTCGACAAGTGCATTGATATCGACCAGAGCCCAATCGGCCGCACCCCACGATCCAATCCAGCCACCTATACAGGTATTTTTACCCCGATTCGGGAACTGTTTGCAGCAACTCAGGAAGCACGCTCGCGTGGCTATAATCCGGGACGCTTTAGCTTTAATGTCAAAGGCGGTCGCTGCGAGGCCTGTCAGGGCGACGGCGTCACTAAAGTTGAGATGCACTTCTTACCGGATATCTATGTGCCCTGTGATATCTGCAAGAGCAAACGCTACAACCGCGAAACGCTCGACATCCACTTTAAAGGCAAAAATATTCATCAGGTTCTGGATATGACGGTCGAGGACGCGCGCGAATTTTTTGATCCGATTCCAGCGGTGGCGCGCAAATTACAGACGCTGATGGATGTGGGTCTTTCGTATATTAAACTCGGCCAGTCCGCGACAACATTATCTGGTGGCGAAGCGCAGCGCATTAAGCTGTCGAAAGAGCTCTCCAAGCGCGACACTGGCAAGACGCTGTATATTCTCGATGAACCGACCACTGGCCTGCATTTCCACGATATTGAACAATTGCTCGCGGTCCTGCATCGCTTGCGCGATCAGGGTAATACCATGGTCGTGATTGAACATAATTTGGATGTTATCAAGACCGCTGACTGGGTTGTCGATCTCGGCCCTGAAGGGGGTTCTGGCGGCGGGCAGATTATTGCCGAGGGAACGCCAGAAAAGGTGGCCACGATAAAAGCCTCACATACGGGTCGTTTCTTAAAAGATATTCTCGCGGCTTAAGGCGCCAAGTAGATCAGGCTTGCGCGCTGTGCCGAGCCTGATTAGCTAGGTAATCTGCAACCATAAGGTCGATAGCGTCCTGCTGATACTCGCGCAGGCCGCTGAGAATTAAGCTCTTAACACCACGTCCCACCAGTTTGCCACCATCCATAAGGTTAAAGTTAAGCTCGGCATTGCCGCGCTTGCCATCGACCTCGAGACTGGTGCCGGCCAATTCAACACTGGGCTGCTCTAGTGCCAATGTATCCAACTGCAGTGACATGGACTCATAAATCACCAGCGGCCGCTGCGGATTGATCATGACATTTTTCTCGGCCATCAATGGCACAAGGATATGTGGGAAATTCTGTCCGGAAAAAAGCACATAATTTTTAATCAGGGTTTCCAGCACCTGCTGATCCTGCACTTGACTGCCACTACGCGACACTTGCAGGTAAGCTTTATCACGATTATCGACAATCTCAAATGCATCCGCTGGCGACTCCGGAAAAACCAAGGTTGCATCCGCTGAGACCATGCCAGAAAACTGAAAGCGCATCTGCTGGCTCAACCCATAACGCTGCAATACCAGTGCAAACAGCAGATCCCCCGGCACGCAAAAACGCTTGCTGTCAGCATCGTGAATCGGGTTGAAATCATTGCTTATGGTTTTTGCAAAGCGACTGCCCTGCTCCGCACTGATGCTGAGGGTGGACTGATCGAGAGAATAAAACTGCTGTAAAAACATAGGCGGCACACGGCTGGCTGGATAAGGGGCGCATACTAATGAGTTTGCACTCAAGGTCAAGTGCTGGCCTTTGCAAGCACAGATTACTCTAATGGTCTCGACGATCGCCAAGGCGTTTAACCAGCCACTGGCGACCGTATTTCAATTCAGGCCAGATTAATCCAATTCTGATTCAAACTCTTCAAGCAGATCCAGTGGCTCCATTTCCTGACCTTCCAGATCCGCTGTCCAGTTGACGCCAACCATCAATACATCGGCGTGCATACCGGGCAACCAATCATCGAGAAACTCTTCCATTTCAATCGCCACCGGGGTGTAAATATCCCACTCGCCATTGCACAGCGCCTGAGCAAATTGTTGATTTGACCAGAATGGAATGACGTCGATGGTGTCGTTGTCAGTTGAACCAACCAGCGCCCAGTTTTCATCCGCGTCCTTCAACCCCCAGACGCAACCTGTTTCTAAACTCTCGACGATCATGCGGTCGAGGTTTTCTTGAAGATCATCAGACAGAGGTTCCATGGCTACAGCTCGCAAGCAAATGAATAAGCGCGCATGGTACTCGGTTTTTCACTTTGCCCCAACTGTAATCTAGGCTCTTCGTCAGACTGTAAACCTGCTCGCTGCGACAATTTGTCACATTGTTTCACGGGGGCCAAATACCTACTATTGCGACCTTATTTAATCACTCTCTGGTTGTATCTATGCACGCTAAAACTGTCTTTGCTCTCGGTGCCTTTTTGACGACGTCTGCGCTAGCCGATCGTGGCCAAACTATCGAAGAAGTCACCGTTCAGGCATTTCCACTAGCAAGCCAGATCAGCGCTTCTCCGCGCAGTAATCCGCTGCACAGCCCAGACAGTGCCGAACTGCTAAAAAGAATTCCCGGTGCTAACAATAATGCCAATGGCGTGGTCACCAGCATCGCCCAGTATCGCGGTATGTATGGCGACAGGGTATCGGTGAAACTTGATCAGGCGCCAACCCTGAGCGGTGGCCCCAACGCAATGGATTCACCTCTGACCTATGCCCCAGCGGGCCTGCTCCAGGAACTGATTGTCTACCGCGGCATTACCCCGGTTAGTCAGGCACAGGAGAGCATTGGCGGCCATGTGCTGGCGCAATTTAATCGCGGAACCTTTGGCCCAGAAGCCAACATTGAAGTCAGCGGCTTTGCTCGCGCTCAGCTAACTGATAATGGCAGTCAGTCGAACACTGATACTCAGGTGGTTATTGCCAACAACCAACATAAGTTGTCATTCCTCAACGCTCATAACGAGGGTGACAATATTGACGCCGGGGCAGATAAAACTATCGCCGGCAGTCAGCATCAACGCGATCGTTTTGATCTCGCCTATGGCTGGAAATCAGACTCCACGGAACTGACGCTATTTGCCGGCCAGCTCGATATTAGCAATAGCGGTACTCCGGCTCTGGCAATGGACATTGTCTCGGTGGAAACCGATCTCGCCGGCCTGATTGTTAACACCGAGATAAACAGTGCGCGTATCAATATGGCGGTGGCCTGGGCCGATGTCACTCATTCGATGGATAACTTCAGCCTGCGCACTGCCCCGTCTATGACCATGGCTTATCGCAGCAATCTCGCTACTGCAGACAATCTCTCCTGGAGCCTAGATGTGCAACTTCCACTGGCCTTTGCTGAGTTAAAAATCGGCACCGATGGCAACCTTAGCAGCCATGACTCGATAATCAGCAACCCCAATAACGCGATGTTCGAATTGCTTAACTTTAACGACTCTCAGCGCGACATCCTCGGTCTGTTTGCCGAACTCAATAGCAATGTTGGCGACTGGCAATATCAGGCAGGTATCAGACACAATCGCATCGCGATGGATAGTGGCGAAGTCGCCTCATCCGGGATGATGGCAATGATGGGCGATGCAGCGAGTATGCTCGCCATGCAGTTTAACCAAGCTGATCGCAAGCTCGATTACAACACCACCGACCTAGTCTTAAAATTTAACCGTACACTCGACCCTGAGACTGCGATAACCATTGATCTCGGGATTAAAAATCGTGCCCCCTCTTACCAAGAAACCTTTCTCTGGTTACCGCTGCCGATAACCGCCGGTCTGGCCGATGGACGCAGCTACATTGGCAACCTGGCGCTTAAACATGAAACGGCCAGCGAAATCAGTATTGGACTGAGTAAAAAATCCGACCGCTTTAGCCTTTATCCACAGATTTTCTACCGTCAGGTCGACAATTATATTCAGGGGGTCGAGAGCATGAATATGGCAGCTAATATGCTCAGCACCATGATGAGTGGCACAGCAGCACTGAGCTATGAGAACACCGATGCTGAGATCTATGGCGCCGATGCCAACTGGAGTTATTCCATCAATCAACGTTGGTCAGTGGATGGCGTAGTCAGTTATGTGCGCGGCAAGCGCACCGATATTAAAGATAATCTCTACCGTATCGCGCCAGCCAATGCGCGCTTTAGCCTGCGCTATCAATCGCCTCAAGCTGCACTGCAATTAATCCTCGAATCAGTTCTCTATGCTCGCCAAAAGCATGTCGCCAGCTATAACGATGAAGCTCAATCTAGCGCTTTTAGCATTGTTAATATTGGCGCTGACTGGTCTTTAACCGAGAACATAAAAATGCGCTCCGGGGTTAAAAATATCTTTGATCGGTTTTATGCCCCTCACTTAAGTGGTCGCAATCGCACTGGCGACAGCGATATTGCCCTAGGTGCAGCGATACCTGGTCTTGGGCGTGCGGTTTATCTCTCAATGGCAATAGATTTCTAGTACCATTTACCCCATGCAAAAATCCCAGGCGAATAACAATAACGCCGCAGTCAGAGAGAATCTTTACGCTCTCAGTTTGATTCGTGGCGTCACCCTGCTGGGCCAGGTAATGGCGCTGCTCTATTTCACTTGGGTGCAACCGATTGGTCTGCCAGTGGCAGAGATTTCTTTTGTCCTAAGTGTCTATGCCTCGCTGACCGCGGCTATTTGGCTGCGCAGTCGCCGCTCGGTGCCAATCGGCGATAGCGAGTTTTTTATTCACTTACTCGCCGATATCGCTTTTTTTTCAATACTGTTATTTTTTAGTGGCGGCGCGGGCAATCCCTTTGTCTCCTACCTATTAATCCCCATTAGTATCGCCACAATTACGCTGTCGCGGGGTTACAGTATTGCCGTGGCAGTTGTAGCCCTGCTCAGCTACAGCCTGTTATTAAAGTACTATGTTGCGATTGTCGCGATTGCACCGGGTCACCATAAGGCGGTGGACAACAGTCTGCATATCCTAGGTATGTGGGTTAATTTTGCCATCAGCGCAGCAATTATTATTTACTTTATTAGCCGTATGGCCGCAACCCTGAAGCAGCAAGAGCATGAGATTGCCATACGCCGAGATGCCCAGCTGCGCGACGAACAACTTCTGGCAGTGGGAACTCTGGCCGCCGGGACAGCCCACGAACTCGGCACACCACTGAATACTATGAAGCTAGTTGTCGATGAAATGCTGTTGGATACAGATAATCAAGTGGATCTGTTGCTGCTTAATCAGCAGATTGAACAGTGTAAAACCACCTTGAAGCAGCTGCATACCACCGCTGAAGAATCCCAGTCTAATCAGCTTGAAGCTCAGCCGGTGAAACGGTATTTGGAAAAGGTTCTGGCTCGCTGGCAGCTGATGCGACCACTGCTAAAAACGCGTATTCAATTCAACGATACCCCAACTATTAGTGCGGTGTTTCATCCGACCATTACCCAGTCCATTCTCAATCTATTAAACAATGCCGCCGATGCCAGCGAAAAGGTCGATATCGCGATCAGTTGGAATGCTGAGATGGCGACGATCCGTATTCGCGACTTCGGTGCCGGCCTGAACGCCGACCTATTGGAAACTCTTGGGCAGCCCTTTGTTACCGACAAGGCAGACGGTCTCGGCTTGGGTCTGTTTTTATCTCAGGCCACCTTAACTCGCTTCGGCGGTTCAGTGAGTTTGCAAAATGCGCCTGAGGGCGGAACCCTTACCCAGATTACCCTGCCCCTTTTAACCGCAGCTGCAGCATCGTGAATTACCTATTAATCGATGATGATCTAGCCTTTAGCGCGGTGCTGGCGAGAGTATTGCAACGCCGTGGCGAGCAGACGTTTACCGCCAACAATGGCGAGCAAGCCATTGCTCAAGTTGAGAATGAAATGATTCATCGAGCGGTTTTGGATTTAAAACTTGAACAGGAATCCGGACTCGCGATCTTGCAGCAACTGCTAGAATGCCAGCCTACTCTAGAGGTGGTCATACTCACCGGCTACTCCAGTATCTCTACTGCCGTCGAAGCGATCAAGTTAGGTGCCGTTCACTATCTGTGTAAACCTGCCGGCGTGGAAGAGATTATTGCAGCGTTTGAAAAACGTGCCGGCGGTAACTCGGAAGTACAGCTCCAGGACATGCCGCCTTCGGTGAATCGAGTGGAGTGGGAATATATTCAAAAAGTGCTCAATCAGCATGCGGGTAATATTTCTGCCACGGCAAAAACACTCGGCATGCATCGCAGAACGTTGCAGCGGAAGCTACAAAAAAGGCCGGTCAAGAACTGACCGGCCTAAACTAATGACTCGAGCTCACTAACATAAGTCGCAACCTGTAGAGACAGATCGAGCCCATATTCTGAACAACAAAGGTTAATTCAGCACCCTGTAGCCACGACCCGCTAAACAGCGTCGAACTATACGTTCTTGTTCACGGCGCGCGCGTTGATTACCTTTCACACCGCCGACGACGGCACCGGCGCCGGCGCTGCGTTCAGCGCTTTCATGGTTACCCAGTACCGCACCAAGAACACCCCCAACTACGGCGCCTGCCACCACACCTTCGGTGGTTTCAGCGCTGACATCAATCTGCCGCGCGTAGTTCTCGCAGTCAGCAAGATCACCATAATAAGCGTCCATATTGACCCCCTGGGTATCAATAATAACGTTTTTAGGCGCCCCATAGCCGCGATAGCCGTTGGCACATCCACTGGTCAGTGCAACCGCAAAGGCCAGTGTTAGTAATGATACGTTGAGTTTTTTCATGGTTGATCCCTTCACTGAAAACATTCCTCGTTTAAACGCCAAATAGATTAGTTGGTTGACCCGTATTACTTAGTATTATTCATAATGCCGCGTACCGCCGCAGGAATATCTGCAGGTAGTACAACAATCTTGGCATTGTCCGACTGACCCATTTGGCGCATGGCTTCGACATACTTCTCACCGAGCAGATACATGGCTGGCAACTCTTTATCCTGAATCGCGTCACTGACCTTGGTTAGCGCTGCTTTAGTGGCTTCGGCCAGGACTACCTGAGCTTCAGCATCGCGACGCGATGCTTCGAGACGACCATCCGCTGTCAGAATAGCCGCGGTTTTGTCACCATCGGCACGGGTGACCGTGGCGCGGCGCTGGCGTTCTGCGGCGGCCTGCTCTTCCATCGCCGCCTGCATGGTGCCCGAGGGATTAATATCCTGAATTTCAACGGTCTTCAGAGTAATACCCCAGTCGGCGATATCATCGGAAATCGATGCTTTGAGCGTCGCCTTAATCTTATCGCGCGAAGACAGGGCATCGTCCAGCTTCATCTCGCCGACAATCGAACGCAGTGAAGTCTGCACCAGTGTGCGGATAGCCAGTTCATAATCTTCGACGCCATAAACCGCTTTCTCCGGCGCGACAATATTGATATAGGCGACCGCGTTGGCGACAATCACTACGTTGTCGAGAGTAATTACTTCCTGCGAGGGAATATCCAAAACAATATCTTTGGTCGTGACCTTATACGCGACATTGTCGATATAGGGGACGATGATATTGAGCCCCGGCTTCAGTGAAGTGTGATATTTACCCAGTCGCTGCACGACCCATTTAGACCCCTGCGGAACCAGTCGAATTCCCTTTAGCAGGGTAATCAGTACCAGCAACAATAAAGCGACGACTACAATTGGACCTTCCATTATATTTACTCCCTCGAAGAGTTAAGCAACAGCCACTGAGGCTGACTGCTCATTTAGGTTAATTTAATTTAACTACGATCAATGTGTTGCCAGAAATCTCTTTAATAAAAACCCTATCACCAATCCTCACATCGTCATCGGAAATAAAATCCCATTCATCATCACCCAGTACCGGCGTCGTAAAACGCACCTGGCCGCGACTGTGTTCGGTAGGCGCTTTTATCACTTGCCCCGCTTCCCCTATGGCGGCATCGCGGCTGATCCCAGCACTGGTTCTGTCGGTCATCTTCGGCTTCAAGTATTTAAACCAGAGGGCAGTAAAGGCCACTGATGAGACAGTCCAGATAAGGATCTGCGCAGTAAAGCTAAGTGTTACTAACGTCATTAACAGCCCCACCACAATGGCGCCCAACCCAAACCAGAAGATGGTAAAGCTGGGAATAAAGATCTCCCCAGCCACCAGAAGCATACCCAGCACCAACCAGTGCCAATACAAAAGTTCAAAATCCATAGCTTTTCCTCGATAACCTTTTCTTAATATTATCTCAATTGCCGGTTTTCACAGCAGTGCGCTGTAGGGTCATCAATATAGCATCTTCACGACCAAAGGTTGTCTTATAGTAATCTCGCCGGCGGCCCACCTCAATAAATCCATAGTTGAGGTAGAGCCGAATCGCGGCATAATTGGAGACTCTAACCTCCAGCAAAACTGATTCGATTCTATCCGCAAGCGACTGCAAACCAGAGTTGAGCATTTGAGAGCCCAAGCCATGTCCCTGATGCTGAGGATCGATGGCGATATTAAGCAGTTCGGTCTGATCGAATACGCTCGCCAAAATCATATAGCCCAGCACCACATTATCGTCCGCGTTGCGCTGGCAAATAACCACACATTGATGTTGTTCAAGACTTTGCTGAAACTGCCTGTTAGTCCAGGGAGCTGATGTCACTGCGCCTTCAATTGCCGCCACCTGCTCGATATCATCAGAGCGCATTGGCCGAATAAGTCTATTGTTGACGTCGATTATCAAGAGTCGTTCACCGTCAGCTCGACTGCGCCACTAAGAGGATGCTGGTGCAAGAGAAATCGACTTCAGCACCTGCCATGCACTGGCTTTATGTTGCCCATTGTCGATCATACTTTTCAGTGAGGGCACCAGCAACGCAGTTGTTTCAGCGCTTAGCGACAAATGGCTCTGACTGGCTTGCTCGGTGCGCTGTTGCGGGCTCAGTAGCCAGTCGGCTGCAGCGTCTCCCATCAGCAGAACAAACTTAACTGGCCGGTTGTTTAATTTTGCCTGCAGCAAGGTCGAGAGAAACTCACGCACTTCACTCTCATCACCTTCGGCATTGGGATAGGGAGGCCACTCAACCAGCTCCATCTGCGGCAGAAATTTAATCTCACAACCGAGTGCATTTAAGATATTTGTCAGTAGTTGCATTTCATCAGCGTCGGCAAGGGCACCTTCAACAGCGCTGCAAACCAACACCTCGGCACTGGGCTGCCAGAGAGCAAATTTAACCTCGACCTGCGCAGCAGCGATCTCCACTGTTGGCGTTGAAGCAACAACAGTTGGCCTGACGGAAGGGTCTGACGAATCGGAACGCACGGCCTTTTTGTTAGCCGCCGGCGCATCAAAGTTGAGATTGATCCGTGCAGCCACATCGACGCTTTGGCGATCGACAGTAGTTTCCACGGCAGGTTGATCGAACTCTACCGCAGGCTCATGAACCACCGCAACAGAGTCTCTCGGCACGTATTGCACGATGCCGAGAGTCTTTAGGTAGTATGCCTGCTGGCTCTGCTCCACCGAACGTTGATCCATTAGCCTTTACTCATTCAGACGCCGCCCAACTGTGGGTGCAAACGACCTGGGTTACGCATCAATGTCAGCGCATTTAAGTAGGCCTTGGCGCTGGCCACCAGAATATCAGTGTCGGCTCCCTGACCATTGATAATACGACCATCCTTTTCCAGTCGCACGGTGACACCACCCTGAGAGTCAGTTCCCTCGGTTACCGCATTGACCGAATAGAGCTGCAATTTGGTGCCGCTGCTGACGAGTTTCTCAATCGCGTTAAAGATAGCGTCGACTGCACCGTCACCCGAGGCTTCGGCGCTATGCTCTTTATCCTGATAACTGACGACAATTTTTGACTGCGGCGCCTGCCCTGACTTTGACAGCACCTCTAAATCAATCAGCGTTAAGGCGTCTGACTCCGAGCCCATCTGCACCTCGGATACCAGCGCCTGTAAATCTTCGTCAAAAATTTCACGTTTTTTATCTGCCAATGCTTTAAAGCGCACAAACACATCGTTGAATTCTTCTTTGCTCTCAAACTTAATATCCAGTTCTTCAAGACGTGACGCCAAGGCCGCGCGACCTGACAGCTTGCCCAGAGACAGCTTGTTGGTGCTCCAGCCAACATCTTCGGCCTTCATAATTTCGTAAGTCTCGCGGAATTTCAAAATACCGTCCTGGTGAATACCGGACTCATGAGCGAAGGCATTGGCTCCGACAATTGCCTTGTTTGGTTGCACTGGAAAACCGGTAATGCTGGAGACCAATCGTGAGGTAGGCACGATATGGACCGTATCGATATTTGTTTCCACCGGGAACACATCTTTACGTGTGCGAATGGCCATTACCAACTCTTCGAGAGAGGCGTTACCAGCGCGTTCGCCAAGGCCATTAATTGTGCATTCAACCTGACGTGCACCGCTCTGCACCGCAGACAGGCTATTGGCCACGGCCAAGCCCAAATCATTGTGGCAGTGTACGGAGAAAATCGCCTTGTCAGCATTGGGCACGGTATTCATCAGGCGTTTAATCATCGCGCCATATTCACCGGGATCAGAATAACCCACCGTATCCGGCAAATTGATGGTGCCAGCACCGGCGTTGATCACTGCTTCGGTGATGCGACACATAAACTCAAATTCGGTGCGGCTGGCATCTTCCAGCGAGAACTCGACATCATCGATTAAACTGCGGGCAATTTTTACCGCGCCAACTGCCTGTTCGAGCACCTGGTCTGGCTCCATCTGCAGCTTGTGCTTCATATGGATCGGTGAGGTCGCAATAAACGTGTGGATACGCCCTGCATTGGCAGTCTTAAGTGCTTCCGCGGCGCGTTCAATATCACCAGCGATTGCACGCGATAGACTGCATATGCGACTTTCAGTCACGCTGTTAGCGATCGCCTGTATGGCTTCGAAATCACCCTGACTGGAAATCGCAAAGCCCGCTTCGATAACATCAACACGCATTTTTTCCAGCGCTTTGGCGATGCGAACTTTTTCATCTTTGGTCATCGATGCGCCGGGGCTCTGCTCGCCGTCACGCAAGGTCGTATCAAAAATAATTAATTTGTCTTTTGACTGCTCTGAGCTGTTCATACTGTCTTCTCTTCCTAAAGGGAGCCGCGCATTGTTAGCTAATCGGCTTTTAGCTAACGTCAGTGGCTTATTGTAAAACGGATCGGGCCCTTATGGGGCCAGAATTTCATTGCATTTTTACCTTGCCTGATTTTCATCTGGATAAAGGCTGGACAATGCACGGAGTTTTGATGAGGTATAACGATAGATGCCCCTCAGGGCAGCAGAAGAAGTAGTCCACGAGCAGAGACAGCGGCCATAAGACCGAGGCTGTGATTGCCATTGAGTGCGCTTTTGATTGCGTGGATTTTCATGTTCTTATTCAAACAGATTTTTAGTCAGCTGCCAACGCCTAATTAGTGCCCGTCCATAAACGCATGTTTTTGGATGGTACTAATGCAGCACAGGGAAATGCTAGAAAAGAAAAATCGCATTTTTTCTTTTCGACTCCGCGAAACGGCACGGAAACCGTTTCAGGATGACAACTAATTAAGCGCCATCTGCTGGCGTACTGCCAGCATAACCCAGTTTGCTTAACAGCCAGCGCGCGGGGGCATAGAAACTAAACCCAGCGGCCAGAGCAAATAGAATGCGCGGCGGATCAATGGTGATCACAACAAAGCCCATCACCACCGATAAAATCACCATAAACGGGACTTTGCCACGCAGGTCGATCTCTTTAAAACTCGGGTATTTAAGATTGGATACCATCAACAGACCAGCAACAGCAGTGAGTAGAGCGCCAGTCACCGACAACCAGAGCGAGGCATCAAGTTCATAGGTGGACCAAACAAACCCCGCTACCAGCGCAGCTGCCGCGGGGCTGGGCAAGCCGGTAAAGGTTTTTTTGTCTGCCAGTTCCGCCTGCACATTAAAGCGTGCAAGACGCAGCGCAGCGCAGGAGGCATAGACGAACGCTGCCGCCAAACCGACCTTGCCGAGATCACTGACACCCCAGCCATAGGCGACCACCGCCGGCGCAACACCAAAAGAAACCATATCGGAGAGACTGTCATACTGCACGCCAAAATCACTCTGAGTGTTGGTCATACGTGCGACGCGACCATCTAAACCGTCAAATAACATAGCGGCAAAAATCGCCATAGCAGCCCATTCATAGCTGCCACTAAAACCGGACAACACAGCGTAGAAACCACCGAACAAGGCACCAGTAGTGAGAAGATTAGGCAGCAAGTAGATACCTTTGCGACGCGTCGGGACGTCATCCGACGCAGGCGTCTTGAGATTGACGACATTCTCTGTAGTATCGGCTTTTTTATTCATACTGTGGTGCTCAAAGGACTGCTGTCGGCGCATTATAGGCCTTTAATCATCCAAATAGCAGCTGTGCATTTTATCTAAATCAGCAACAGACAAACCCAGAGCACTGGTCAAGTAGGTCTTCACATCGCCATAGCGCTCATCAATCGCCTCAAGGAAAGCGACAATATTGTCCTCGTGTACAGAACAGTAGGGAATCAGCCAGTCGCGATCCCATTGCTCAACCTTGGCGTCACGCAGATGACCTTCGACAATTTCGATTAGGGCATCCGAATCATAGTGCTTAATGGTAAGCATGTAGTCGTCGACAATAGTCTGTCGTGGCACATCCAGCGCCGAGAGTATGAGTGCCGCGGCCATGCCGGTGCGATCTTTGCCGGCCGAACAATGGAATACCGAGGCGTTGTCTGCGTTATCGACAATGTGACGCATAAAACGACTAAACGCAGGAATCACCACGTCAATGCAGGAGCGATAGGAATTGACCACTAACTGATGCGAGGAGTCTGCGGTTAGTTGACCATCAAACAAGAACTCCCAAAAACGCGAAATATCACCAATAGAGATCTGGTAGTCATCGATAAATTCGGCACGCACCGCACAGCTAGGCGACTGAGCTTGCTCCTCCGAACGACGAAAGTCATGAATTTTACTGACGCCTATCGCCTCTAGGGTATCCAGATCACTGTCGCTGAGACGCGCCAGATGCCCACAGCGCATAATTTTTCGCCACTTAACGGTGCGACCCTGACTATTGCTGTAACCGCCAATATCGCGAAAGTTAATCCCGCCATCGAGAGCGACTACTCGGGTCTTGTTATCTGCTGCCATAATTACCCGCTTCCTACCTTTATTCTGTTGCTACTAGTTACGCCTCTAAAACTTAAACGGCCCACTGGTCAGCGGGCCGCTTTAGCTGTTAAACCTCGGAATTGAGACTAGACGCGTAAAAATTTATCACCTCGGGAGATGCCCGAAACGCCACTTCTGACCACTTCCATAATCCCCATGTCGCCTACGGCTTCAATAAAGGCATCAAGCTTTTCACTGTCGCCCGCCAGTTGCACGGTGTAGGTTGCTGGTGTCACATCAATAATATGGCCGCGGAAAATTTCCACACAGCTCTTTAGCTCGCGACGAATATCACTGTCCGTGGCTTTGATTTTAACCAGCATGAGTTCGCGCTCAATGTGCGCGCCCTCAGATAAATTGACGACCTTAATGGTGTCGATCAACTTATGGAGCTGCTTAACAATCTGTTCCACCATGTGATCGTCACCCTGGGTCGTCAGTGTTAAACGCGACAAGGTATCGTCATCGGTCGGGGCGACAGTCAATGTGTCAATGTTGTAACCGCGCTGAGCGAAAAGACCCACTACTCTCGACAGTGCGCCTGATTCGTTTTCCATCAGAATAGAGATTATCCGTTTCATTAGGTTCTCTCCGTCTTGTTTAACCAGAGGTCACGCATCGAGCCACCCGGCATTTGCATTGGGTAGACATGCTCAGCACGATCTACATCGATATCCATAAACACCACCCGATCTTTCATCGCAAAGCACTCACGCATCTTCTCTTCGAGTTCATCAATATGGGTTATTTTCATACCAACATGGCCATAGGCCTCAGCCAACTTAACAAAATCTGGCAGTGAATCCTCATAGACACTCTCTGAGTAGCGGCTGCTGTAGTTCATGTCCTGCCACTGGCGCACCATGCCCAGCGCAGCATTGTTGAGATTGATAATCTTGACCGGCAAATTATGCTGACTACAGGTCGACAGCTCCTGAATATTCATCTGGATACTGCCTTCGCCAGTGACACAGGCAACATCGGTATCCGGAAACGCCAGTTTACAACCCATCGCCGCCGGCAATCCAAAGCCCATGGTGCCGAGACCACCGGAGTTAATCCAAGTGCGCGGCTTGTCGAACAGATAGTACTGCGCGGCAAACATCTGATGCTGACCCACATCGGAGGTCACAATCGCCCTGCCATTGGTCACTTTGTAGAGCATTTTGATGACGTCTTGCGGCTTGATACAGTTGCCCGAGCTCTCTTCATAGCGCGACGCGGTATAGATACCTTTGTCCGCGCGCCACTGATTAATCTGCTGCCACCATTCAGCGATAGCGTCGCTGTCAGGAGTGGTTTCAGACTGCTCTATCAGACCCAACATCTCCGGCAGAACCGAATTACAGGTGCCGACAATCGGAATATGGGCATCGATATTTTTCGACACCGAGGTCGGATCGACATCGATATGAATAATCGTCGCATGGGGACAGAACTTGTCCAGATCATTAGTCACGCGATCATCAAAGCGCGCGCCGATAGCAAAGATAACATCGGCATGGTGCATCGCCGTATTCGCTTCGTAGGTGCCATGCATACCGAGCATACCCAAATATTGGGGATCCGTGCCGGGATAGCCACCGAGACCCATCAGTGTATTAGTAACTGGATAGTTGAGCTTTTTCGCCAGCGCAATCAGATGCTCCGACGCATTGTCGATCACCACGCCACCACCGGTGTAAAGCACCGGGCGCTTGGCACCGATCAATGTCTTAACCGCGCGTCTGATCTGCCCGCGATGGCCCTTATCCGTGGGCTGATAAGAACGCATTTTGACCTCATCAGGATAGTCATAAGGCACTTTATAACTAGGATCGGTAACGTCCTTCGGGATATCAACCACCACTGGTCCAGGACGACCAGTGGCAGCAATGTAATAGGCCTTGGCAATCGTCTCGGCAATATCTTCAGCGCGAGTCACCAGAAAGCTGTGTTTTACAATCGGGCGCGACACACCGACCATGTCGGTTTCTTGGAATGCATCCTGACCAATTTTACTCAGCGGCACCTGCCCAGAAATAACCACCATCGGAATGGAGTCCATAAAGGCGGTGGCAATACCGGTGATAGCATTGGTTGCGCCGGGACCAGAGGTCACCAGCGCTGTACCCACTTCACCAGTGGCGCGCGAGTAGCCATCGGCGGCATGCACTGCAGCCTGCTCATGGCGAACCAACAAATGATGGACGTCTTCCTGTCGATACAGGGCGTCATAAATGTGCAGCGCAGCACCGCCGGGGTAACCCCAGACATGCTTAATACCTGCATCTTTTAAAGCGCGGATAACAATTTCACCGCCGGATAAGAGTTCCACAATAATTCCTCGTCACTGTTTAATGGCAGGACGGTTCTCAGTGGCAAACGGCTGATACATCAAGATAGATTCCGCGAATGCGGCAACTTTCAGTCACACTGGTAAGTGTTGATGACTGTCATCGGTGCTTGTGACTCTTGAAAAGTCAGGCTATTGGTAAATAGCTGCACCATCTGTGTCGATGACCAGCGGCATGGATAACGCCAACCTGGTACTGGGTCCAAATTTCTGCATCAATACGTACAGAACGGTGACAATTTAACACTTCTTGCTGATTAGTCAATGGAAAGATCGCCGCTGCCCTACTCCACAGACGGAAGTGCATGCCCCTTACAACGAAGAAAAACTGGCACTGAGAGTTCAGATAGAACACTATATTGACAGGCGCGGCAGGCAAAAATAATCAAAAAAGGATCGGGGGTTTATAGATGGGAAACGTTAACTGGACTGCTATTACGGTTTTATCAATCGCACTATTGCTCAGTGTAATGACTGGCTGCTCGAAGCAGCAAAGTACACCCCAGTTGGTCATCGAAAATATCAACGGCTATACCTTTGACAATAAGCGCCAACTTCAGCAGTTCAAAACACTGGTTGTACAAGATGGCAGGGTACTGGCCACCGGCGACAGACAACTTGCCGATAACTACCCCAATGCTGAGAAAATTGATGGCCAGGGGAAAACCCTGATACCAGGCATTATTGACGCCCACGGCCATATCTCGAGTCTCGGCTTCACACTGTTAAGTGTCGATGTTCGCGGACTGCAATCAGCTCAGCAAGCCGCCGAAAAAGTCGCCGACTACGCCGCGCAACAATCCCAACTGCAATGGATCAAAGGTCGTGGTTGGAATCAGGTGCTGTGGCCAAATCAGCAGTTCCCAACCGCAGTACTACTGGACCAATTTGTCGATGACCGTCCGGTGTGGCTCGAGCGTATTGATGGCCATGCCGGTTGGGCAAACAGTGCCGCAATGCGCTTGGCGGGCATTGATGCCAACACGGTTTCGCCAGCTGGTGGCGAAATTCTCCGCGATGCCGAGGGCAACCCCAGCGGCGTGTTTATCGACAACGCCATGAACCTGATCAATCAGGCGATACCGAGCCCGGATGAAGCTGAAATTAGCTTAGCGCTGGATGCTGTCAGCCAACATCTTCTCCGTCTCGGAATCACCTCAACCCATGATGCTGGCGTCAGTGCCGCAGAGCATGTGCTCTACCGCAAACTGGCGGACAGCGGCGCCATGAAAGTGCGCCTTTACGGGATGATCTCTTCCACTGATCCCGAGCTTAAAAACATTCTCAGTGCTGGACACAGTTCTGACAGTAATGATTTGTACACCGCACGCAGTATTAAAATTTACACTGATGGCGCTCTGGGTAGCCGCGGTGCTGCAATGTTACGGCCTTATCAAGACCGTCCTGATCACAGCGGGCTTCTGCTTACTACGGAGGCACAACTGCGACAGCTGTTCAGTCTTGCCATCGCCGCCGAATTTCAGGTCGCTATTCACGCCATCGGCGATAAGGGCAACCGCATTGCGCTGGATGAGATAGAGCATGCCTATGCTACTGTCGGTGGCCGCCATTTACGCCACCGCATTGAGCACTCACAGGTCGTCGCGCTGTCCGATATTCCGCGCTTTAAAGTCCTCGACGTCATCCCCTCCATGCAACCTACTCACGCTACCAGCGACATGAATATGGCCGAGGATAGGATTGGCGCCGAACGCTTAAAAGGTGCCTATGCCTGGCGCACATTTCTCAACCAAGGCAGCCGCTTGGTCTCCGGCTCCGACTTTCCCGTTGAACTGGCAAACCCTTTCGACGGTATTCACGCCGCCGTGACACGACAGAACAAAAGCAATCAACCTGAGGGCGGCTGGATTGCCGAAGAGGCGATAACTATAGAGGAGACTATGCGCAGCTTCAGCATTGATGCCGCCTGGGCCGCTCATCAGGAAGACAGGCTCGGCGGGCTGACTGCGGGGAAGTGGGCCGATTTTATTTTGCTCGACCAAGATATCTACCAGATTGCCTCAGAGGACTTATGGAAAACTGAGGTACTGGAAACCTGGCTGGCCGGCAAGCGGGTATTTAAAGCAGAATAACCAGCACTCGAAAATGGTGGGTGACACTCTAACGCCCGATCAAACCTGGAGGTCTACCCCGCCAATTGTACTGGAATCGTGTTGGCACTGCGCTCAACGCTATTATCCTGATTGAGATAGACCAATTTGGGCTTGTGCTCAGCGGCCTCCTGCTCAGAGAACTGACCGTAGCTGGCAATGATAATGCGATCGCCAACCTGGCACTTGCGCGCTGCGCCGCCGTTCATGGAAATAATCCCGGAACCGGCCTCGGCAACAATCACATAGGTAGTGAAACGCTCACCATTAGTGACATTGTAAATATCAATTTGCTCGAATTCCTGCATGCCAGAGAGCTTTAGTAGGTCTGCATCGATGGCACATGAACCGTCGTACCAAAGCTCGGCCTGAGTAACAGACCCCATATGCAATTTGGCTTTCAGGTAAGTAGACAACATCCGTACGCTCCTAAATAATTTTACCCGTCAGTCTCAGTCGAGGCGAATGCTCAGGTTATCAATCAATCTTGCCGCATCAGTAAACATAGCACCCAACACGGTAATTTCCAGATCATCCTCTGCCGCCGGATACAACGTTTTGCTATTGCTCACGGTAATATAATCGGTCTTAAAGCCAGCGCTGGCGATACGCTCTACAGCCACAGCTTCCAGCTCGCGAAAATTGCGTGCGCCGCCTTGAATCTGTTGTGCGATCCACTCCAGACTCTCTTTCAGCACCACCACCTTGGGACGCTCCTGCTCAGTGATATAGCTGTTGCGAGAACTCATAGCAAGACCGTCTGCTTCGCGATGAATCGGTGCTGCCGTAATCTGCACCGGCATACAGAGATCTTCCGCCATACGTCTAATCACGGCCAACTGCTGGTAATCCTTGATACCGAAGATGGCCTCATCAGGCTGCACAATATTAAATAATTTAGTCACCACGGTCGTCACACCTTCAAAGTGACCTGGACGGCTGGCGCCACACAATACATCGGTCATGGTTGGGCAGATAACGCGACTCTGGGTATCCAGTCCGTTGGGGTACATCTCTGAATCATCCGGATGAAAAAGGTAATCGCAGCCCGCAGCTGCCAGCTGATCGCAATCACTCTGATAGGTGCGCGGATATTTATCCCAATCCTCATTGAGGCCAAACTGCAGTGCATTGACAAAGATTGAGCAAACTACAATGTCGCAGCTGCCACGCGCCTGTTCAATTAGTGCCAGATGGCCCTGGTGCAGATTGCCCATGGTCGGAACAAAGCCAATACGCAATCCTTCACGGCGGTGAATAGTCAATACATCTCGAAGACCACTGACGGTGTGGAAAACTCTCATGATCGATACCCTTTTGGAAACTCAGTTGTCGGCGAAGTAGTCGCCAGCCAGATTTTCAAATCGCGTGTACTTGCCGAGGAACGCCAATCGACAGGTGCCGATCGGGCCATTACGTTGCTTGCCAATGATGATTTCGGCACTGCCCTTGTCGGGACTGTCTTCGTTGTAAACCTCATCGCGATAGAGAAATACGATCACATCGGCGTCCTGCTCAATGGCACCGGATTCACGGAGGTCTGAGTTAATTGGCCGCTTGTTGGGCCGCTGTTCAAGATTACGACTCAACTGCGAGAGTGCAATCATTGGGCACTCGTATTCGCGTGCGAGATTTTTCAGTTCACGTGAGATCTGCGAGATCTCCTGCACCCGCCCTTCCGAGGGATTGTTACCACTCATCAGCTGCAGGTAATCGACCATAATCAAGCCGGGCTGAGCCTGCTCGTAGAGCTTTTCAGTATCTGCAGGCGTGTCGGCACCGTGCTCCTGATGCCACGCCTGACGCAACTGCTCAACCCGCTCACGAGTAAACTGCTTGATTTGATTGCGCATTTCAAGCGGCGTAATGCCTGAGGTGTCATCAATAAACAACGGGCGATCTTTCAGACGCTGCGCAGCGCTACTCAGGCGCGGCCAATCATCTTCAGTAAGATTACCGGAGCGCATACGCGTCTGATCGATCTTGCCGATCGACGACAGCAATCGAATAATCAACTGATTGGCGGGCATCTCCAGTGAGAACACCAGCACCGGACGATTTTGATTCAAGGTCGCATACTCAACCATATTCATGGCAAATGCGGTCTTACCCATCGACGGTCGACCCGCGACAATCACCAGATCAGACTTTTGCCAACCAGAAGTCATCTCGTCGAGATCTTTAAAGCCAGTGCCCATACCGGTGATATCGGCATCGTTTCTAAACAGCTCATCAAGGCGTTCAACTGCCTCTTTTAGCAGCGCATTAACTTCTTTAAAGCCGCCTTTTTTCGGCCGATTTTCAATGATCTCCTGCAACCGACTCTCAGCTTCCGCGAGTAGCTTCGAACTGTCCCAGCCGAGCGGATTATAGCCTTTACGCACCATCTCACTGGCCGCACCAATTAACTGGCGGACAATTGAGCGTTCGAGAACAATCTGTGTATAGGCTTGAATATTGGCCGAGCTTGGGGTGCTATGAGCGAGCTCAACCAGGTACTCAGCGCCACCAATACTGGCCAATTCATTACTGTTTTGCAGTGACTCACTGAGGGTGATGGCATCAAACGGTTGGCCAGCTTCGGCCAGCTTGGACATGGCGTTAAAAATAAGCTGATGATCTTGACTGTAGAAATCGCTGTCAGACAATACCGTCGCGGTAGCATCAAAGGCATCATTTTTTAGCATCAAGCCGCCGAGTACAGCCTGTTCCGCCTCGATGGAATGCGGCAGCGGCTGACTGGCTGTAGGCTCTGCAAATAATGCTTCGTTCATATTTTTAACTGATAACCTGTTTAGGGATGATACGAAAACGGCACTGCATCTTATTCAGAAGCAGTGCCGTTTTGCAATAAATTTACCCGGATTGAGCGGGGATTTATTCAGCTTCAACAACCACAGTGAAGTTTTGCGTCACATCCACGTGCAGCTGGCACTCAACACTGTACTCGCCGACAAAACGGATCGGGCCGTCAGGCATATTGATTTCGCTTTTATTGATATCGCCACCTGCAGCCGCGATTGCATCTTCCAACTCGCGAATACCAACCGAACCGAACAGCTTGCCCTCGTCGCCAGCAACCGCTGAGATAGTCAGCGTACCGATTGCAACCAGCGCCGCAGCGCGCGCTTCAGCTTCAGCCAACTTGGCCGCAGCATTGGCTTCGAGATCTGCGCGACGCAGTTCAAATTCAGCAATATTTGACTCTGTTGCAAACACAGCTTTACCCTGCGGGATCAGGTAGTTGCGACCGAAGCCAGCCTTTACATTAGCCTTGTCACCAATACCGCCCAACTTACCGATCTTTTCTAACAGAATGACTTCCATCTTAATATCCTCTTTTCATACTTGGCTCAAGGTTTGCGGTTTTTAAACGCCGCAAGACGAGAGCGTAAATTCAATATGCTATCAACCAATCCGAGGCCAACCAGCACAGTACCTGTTGGACCGATAAAAAACAGTCCAAAGTACATTAATCCAAGCCAATGCCCACCCCAGTTCATCAACGCCACACTTGAGTGAACCAATGCCACGCCAGCAATCAACAGCGGCAGTGACAACAACTCCATCCAAGGCGTGTATTCACGGGGCAACGCCACACCAGCAACAACAATCGCAAACAAGATAAGCGCAACACGCTGATCTAATCGAAAACCGTGGAATTCTTCGCGAAATCCACCGGGATTAAATAACAGCGCTTGCCACCATCTTGCAACAAACAAGCCACAGACCACAGTCAGAGCGATCATCCATGCCAATAAACCGAGCACAAATGTTCTGTCGGGAACCAGACTTAGCTCCTCCGACACACCAGCCTGCGCGCTAATTTGCGCAACAAGCTCAGCAACCTCTGCAACCACCTGATCGATATCCGCGCTAGCAACAAATCCGACAATCGAAACTGCTACAGCACTGCAGATACCTACTCCAATCAATGTCCACTGCCACGACACGGTCGTGCGTAAGATATTCGCTGCGACAACTATAACAACCAGTGCCGCAGAGGGAGCCAGAGTCAACAGTGGGCTCATACTGCTGGTCAGATAAAGTGCCAACCAGGGCAGTAGCGCCCAAAGTGCGACAATCAATCCTTCCGAGCTATCTTTGCGAAGAGTGACCAGACCAATGGTAGCTGGGCTTATCAATGGCAATAAGCTGCCAAAGACTGCCGCAGCACATGCCTGAACACGCCCACGCATAATTAACTCTGCCAGGGCTCGCAAAGGATTTAACCTCTATTACTTGTGGCTATCGGTGTACGGCAGCAACGCAATGTAACGAGCGCGTTTAATCGCTTCTGCCAATTCACGCTGATAACGCGCTTTAGTTCCGGTGATACGGCTCGGTACAATCTTGCCGCTCTCAGAAACATAGCCCTTCAAAGTATCTAAATCTTTGTAATCAATTTCCGGTGCGCCTTCGGCACTGAAACGACAAAACTTTCTACGACGTACGAACTTAGCCATTATTCTTCTCCCTCGCTCTTCGCTGCTTCAACAACTTCCTCGGCTTCAACTGCAGGTTCTGCAGCGGCCTTGGCAGCTTCATCAGCGGCTTTGGCAGCATCTTCAGCCGCTTTAGCTTCGTCTGCTTTGGCTTTCGCAGCATTGCGACGCTCGCGGGCTTCTTTGTCTGCTTTATCAGCATTCTCAGCTTTCATAATCGGCGATTCAACTGTGATAGCCTCGTCGCGACGAATAACCATGCTGCGCAAAACAGCATCGTTGTAACGGAAAGTAGAGTTAAGCTCGTCAAGGACTTCCTGACCACATTCGACGTTCATCAGAATGTAGTGAGCTTTGTGAATTTTGTTGATTGGGTAAGCCAGCTGGCGGCGACCCCAGTCTTCTAGACGGTGGACCTTGCCTTCGCCTGCTTCAATAGAAGCAGAGTAACGCTCGATCATGCCGGAAACTTGCTCGCTCTGGTCCGGGTGAACCAGGAATACGATTTCGTAGTGACGCATTGTATCTCCTCGTGGGTTAAACAGTCTCCTGCTAGCGCCTATCGGTCACTGCAGTGAGACAAGGAGTGCCTGAGCTATGCCCAGACGCTGTAAGGCGCGCTATTGTAGTGACTTGACCTGCCCGTTGCAACCGTCATTTTCGCGGCTTTTTAGCGGCTTTTTTCAATCACTTGCGAGGTGTTGATAAGGGTGAAAATTGAACGCACATTGCTGCGTGGTTGCGTCAGAATTGAGGTGATCGCTATCTCCTCGAGCGCAACGATGACATGAAAGACAATGACCGCATTAAAGAACAGATCGGCCTTCATCAAGGTAAGCAGGTAATAAGCTGGTGCCATCAGCACCGCAGCGGTCTTCGCTCCGAGAGTATGATAGCTTGGATATTCGCCAAACTTGCCCATGGCATAAGCCACCGGGAGCAGAAAAGACAGCGCAGCAGCGAGCAAAAACCAAGCCTGCTTGGCAAACACTTCAGGCCAGATCCAATACAGGCCGAGAATCATACCGCCATAGGTGAGTACATCAGCCCAGCTATCCAGCTTCGCACCGAGTTCCGAGACCTGATTTAACTTGCGTGCAAGATAGCCATCAAAGGCGTCACTCAATAGAGATATAGCGAGCACCGCCAGAAAGACCTGCGCTTGGGCAAAATAAGCCAAACCAATCAATACCGGCACTAATGCCAGCCTTGTGAGGCTTAACATATTAGGTATTGAATAAAGTGTTGACTCTGCCATATCCCTTACCAAGTTGTCGCTATCGCGTTTCTCCCAGCAGAGTTTGCATTATTATTTAAAGCTATTTGACGCAAACGCATGCCTAAAGAGTAGCATAGACGAAAATACCGCTAGCGGGATTATCTGATGGCAGAGCAAACTCAACCGCGCCGCTGACGGACAATCTCAAACAGGCAGATGCCTGTCGCCACAGAGACATTTAGACTACTCACCTCGCCCGCCATCGGTAATTTCGCCAGATAGTCGCACTGCTTGCGAGTGAGCTGGCGAATACCTTTACCCTCAGCGCCCATCACCAGCACCAACGGGCCAGTGAGGTCGATATCATAGATAAATTGCTCTGCTTCGCCAGCAGCGCCAACCACCCAGGCGCCCTGCTGCTGCAGTTTTTCCAGCGTTCGAGTGAGATTAGTCACCATTACCAGCGGCACCGACTCTGCGGCACCACAGGCGACCTTTTGCACTACCGGGGTCAAGCCCACTGAATTATCTTTGGGCACAATGACGGCTTGCACCCCCGCGCCATCAGCTGAGCGCAAACAGGCACCGAGGTTGTGTGGATCAGTGACACCATCGAGGACTAAGAATAGCGCCTTACTGCCCTGTTGTTCGGCCATCTCTAGCAGATAACTTTCATCGTAAGTTTGGCCGGATTCGCACAGTGCGATAACACCCTGATGGCGACCATCGACTTTATCGTCAAGATTCTTCACCGTCGCCCACTGCAGCGTCACGCCATGCTGCTCGGCCAACTTATGAATTTTTTGTAGTCGATCATCCTGACGACCACGCTGCACATGCAGCTCGCGTACGCGCTGCGGTGCTGACTTGAGCATGGTTTGAACAGCATGTATGCCGTAGATCCAATCCACTGCAATCTCCCGATAAATATTCTATTGATTGCGCATTGTACTGGCTTTCGGCAGAATTCGAAGATGATTCACTGCGCTGACCAATAATATATGTCCCTGCCCTCGCCCAACCCCCACCCCACTGCAAGTTTACTGCGCCGTATCGCAGCATTTGTCTACGACGCCTTTTTGCTATTTGCCATTACGCTTGCCTATGGATTGCTGCTAACGGTGATTAAAGTTATTTTTAACGGCACCCAACAACTTGAGGAGATTCAGCCTGGACTCCTCCTCCAATGCTTAATCATTGCCGGTTGGTTGGCGACGCTAATGGGCTATTACTACATTAGCTGGCGCAAACAGGGCCAGACCTTGGGCATGAAATCCTGGCGGCTCAAATTGCAGCAAGCGGATGGCTCACTGGCCACGCCCGAGCAATGCGTCAAACGCAGCGTGCTCGCCACTCTTTCTCTTGGCGCCGCCGGTATTGGTTATCTGTGGTGTCTTGTGCCGCCAGCCAAAGCCTGCCTGCATGATATTTACAGCGCCACTGAAGTCGTGGTGTTGCCAAAAACAAAATAATAAAAGGCGTCATTATGGATACTGCGAAAAAATTGATCCTGGCACTGGACCAGGGAACCACCTCCTCCAGAGCCATACTGTTTGATCAGACTTACGCCATCGTCGCCCAATCACAGCAAGAGTTTGCACAGCACTTCCCCGACTCCGGTTGGGTTGAACACAATGCCATGGATATCTGGCAAACCTCTATTGATACTGCCAGACAGGCACTTGTTAAAGCAGGAATCAGTGCCCAACAGATTGCCGCCATCGGCATCACCAATCAGCGAGAGACCACATTGCTGTGGGACCGTCAAACCGGTGAGCCGATCTACAACGCTATTGTCTGGCAAGACCGACGCACGGCAGAGTACTGCAACGGTCTTAAAGAGCAGGGGCTGGAAAAAATGGTCAGTAGTAAAACTGGCCTATTGCTAGACCCCTACTTTTCCGCCACCAAAATCGCCTGGCTGCTCGATAATGTGAGCGGCGCCCGCGACAGAGCCGAGCGCGGCGAACTCGCCTTTGGCACCATGGATAGCTGGCTACTGTGGAACCTCACCGAAGGTCAGATCCACGCCACTGATGCCACCAATGCTTCGCGCACCAATCTCTACAATATCCACGACGGCGACTGGGACGACGAGTTATTAGCGCTCTTCAATATTCCCCGCTCGCTACTGCCAGCGGTTAAAGATTGCGCCGCCGACTTCGGCTCAACCAGCTTACTAGGCAGTGACATTCCCATTCTCGGCATTGCCGGCGACCAGCAAGCCGCCACTCTAGGGCAAGCCTGTTTTGAAACCGGCATGATGAAATCCACCTATGGCACTGGATGTTTTGCACTGCTAAATACCGGCTCAATCGCAGTTACATCGAAGAATAAATTACTTACCACTATCGCCTATCAACTCGACGGCAAAGTCACCTACGCCCTTGAGGGCTCAATCTTTATTGCCGGTGCCGCCGTGCAATGGCTGCGCGATGGTCTCGGCATTATCGACAGCGCCGCAGAGTCAGGTGGTCTTGCGCACCAGGCCGATGACAATCAAGAAGTCTATATGATTCCCGCCTTCACCGGACTCGGTGCCCCCTGGTGGGATGCCGATGCCCGCGGCGCACTATTTGGTTTGACCCGCAGCACCGGCGCGGCGGAAATCTCCCGCGCGGCACTGGAGTCGGTGTGCTACCAAACCCTCGACTTGCTCAACGCCATGCACGCGGATTGGGATCAAAGTGTAGAGACGGTATTGCGCGTTGATGGCGGTATGGTCGCCAGCGAGTGGACCATGCAGCGACTGGCAGATATTTTACAGGCACCGGTTGATCGTCCGGTGATTGCCGAGACAACGGCACTTGGCGCGGCTTGGCTGGCAGGCTCGAGAGCGGGTGTATGGCCAGATCAACAGGGCTTTGCCGACAATTGGCGGTTGGATAAAAACTTTTCACCCAGCATGCCGATTGCACTGCGTGATAAAAAAGTGGCCGGCTGGAATCAGGCGGTTCAGCGCGTACTCACGTGAAACGCCGCCCTGAGGCTTCTTGAATCTGTCAGGCTGAGCTTTTTAAACTGTCATCCTGAGCGGAGCCGAAGGATCTCCTCTAACCGCTACGCCTAAGCAAATACAACCCCACTAAGACACAGAAAAGAATCGGCGCCAACACCGCCAGCAGCGGAGGAAACTGAAATACCACGCTCAGCGGACCCAACATATCCTGAAAGATTCGGAAGCTAATACCCACCACCACACCGATAAAAATCCTGAACCCCATGGTCGAGTCGCGCAGCGGGCCAAACACAAATGAAATGCCAAGCAATACCAGCCCGATAATAACCAATGGTTGCAGAACCTTGCGCCAAAAGGCGACCTCGTAACTGGCAGTCTCTATATTTTGTAGATCGAGAAAACGAATGTAGTTGTACAGACTTTCAATCGACAGTGATTCCGCGGGCAAAATATTCAACGTTAGAACATCCGGCGTCAACTCAGACTCCCAGCGCCGAGTAAGCAGCTTGTCTTTTTCAGTACGGTTTTCTAAGAAACGCGTGACCGAGACATTCTCTTCGATCCAATAGCGCTCGCTGGCGTTGAAGGTCGCCCGCGACGCAAAGCTCGCCTCTTCGATCTGCCTGTCATCATTAAACTGGTAACGTGTCACCCCATATAAAACACCGCCGGGGAAGACCACATTAAAATGCATAAACTGATTGCCCTCACGATTCCACAACCCAGACGCAGAATCTTGAGCGCTTTCACCCTTGCGCAAATACTCCCGCCGCCCCTCGGCCAGCTGATCGAGATAAGGTGAAAAATATTCACCAATGGTCATCGCTAAAACAATAAACACCAGTACCGGTTTAAGTACAAAACCAACAATGCGTAGGGGCGAAACGCCAGCCGCGCGCATCACGATGACCTCGCTATTACCCGCTAACAGGCCGAGACCAATCAGGCAGCCAATAAGCGACGCGAAAGGAATATATTCATAAATTCTCGAGGGTAATAATGTGCAGACGTAAATCAGTACATCGGTAAATAGGTAGTTGCGCGCGACATCCCCAGACTGATCGATAATCGCGCCGACAGCATCCAACCCGACCAACACTATCAAAGCAACTGCGATTGCAGCAAACACCGTTGTGCCCACATGCCAGGAGAGACGACTCATCATGCGGCCACACCGCCATTAGTTATCCGTTGAGCCGACTGCGGTTTTTTCGGACCACCGGATTTAAGTAATAAAACCGCAATACCGAGATAGACCATGTGCACTGGCAACAGCGTTACCGAGATCGCAATAGCACCAGATTCAATCGCCCCTCGCATCGCATTTAGAGCGACCAGATAGGTGAAATAGAGAACGATCGCGGGTAACAATTTCCCATAGCGGCCCTGACGATTATTGGTGCGACTGAGAGGCACAGCTAATAGGGTCACCACAATAACCATCAGCGGAATCGATAAGCGCCACTGCAGAGTCGCCTGCAACTCGGGGTCATTTGAACCCAGTAGTAGCGCCGTGGGCACGGCATCAGTCTTGGCTTTCCTCAAATCTGGCTGAGTCGCCTCCAGACGCGAGCCGTATTCTTCAAAATAGGTAATTTGGTAGTCGTTTTGCCCTGGCACGCCCTCAATTCGATAACCGCTGTCCATCACCAGATAGCGCTCATTACTGCCCTCAGCCTGCTGCTGGCGCCCTTTGTCGGCAAGTACCAAAATCAAACGACGATCCGCGTTTTCCGCACTGCCCGTTGTCATGGCTAAAAAGATATCATCCAACTCGCGATCGTCTGTGACGGCTTCAGCATAGGTGACACCTTTACCGCCAGATAGCGAGTAGAACTTCTTCGGCATCAACTTATCCAGCTCACTGCGCGACTTTTCGGCTTCATAGAGCGCTTCGGCTTTGGCCATACCCGTCGGAGAAACCGAAAGGCTCAACCAGCCGGTGAGCACGGCAAAGGCCGATGCCATGATCAAGGTATAACCCATCAGGCGCCTTTCCGAGACACCACAGGCTTTCAGCACACTCATCTCATTTTGCACATAGAGTCTGCCAAAAGAGAGCAACACGGCGAGAAAGAATGCCAACGGCAAAGTCAGTTCAAGAAACCCGGGAATGCGGTAACCAATCATGGCGAAGATAGCGTTTGAGTCCATATCCCCAGCCACTGCTTTGGCCAGATATTTAACAAAGCGGCCACTCATCAACACCAACAGCAGGATCACGCAGACCGCCAGGGTGGCGGATAAAATTTCACGGCAGAGGTAACGAAAAATAATCACAAGATGCAGTTATAACCCTTGGGTGCGCTGGCGCAAAATGCTATCGTTCGCCAACTGTTTACATTCAAAAAAATACATCAATACAATGGATCAACTATGAATTTTACTGCATCTTCAGCACAGCTGTTAAACATTAAAGCGGATTCTCTCATTCTCCCGACTGGCCCACAACTAAAAGACAGTGCTGAGGCATTGGATAAATCTCTGGACGGTGCCATTTCCTCCTTGATTAAAGCGGGTGACTTTACTGGCAAGAGCTCAGAGACGTTGGTTATGCACATACCTGGCGCCAGCGGCAAGCGTATCATTCTGCTCGGCACTGAGGGGGCAACCACCACACAACAGCAGATAAAAGTGATTGATGCTGGTGCCACTGCGCTGTTAAAGACACCCAGTGTCAAAGCAGTTTGGGTTGGCGAGGGCCTCTCAGACGATGCCGAGTGGCAGGCAGGCATAGTGGCTCGAAGCATTCAAACGGCCAGCTACCAATATGCGCATGTACCAAAAAGCATTAAAAAATCCAAGCCGAAAAAATTAACTTCGGTGACTTACTGGGCAGCCAGCAAGGCCGAAATGACTGCTGCGAAAAAAGGCCTCAGCTATGGCGCCGCCGTTGGCAATGGCATGAATGCCGCGCGCCAGCTGGGCAATCTGCCAGCCAATATCTGCACCCCCAGCTTTATTGCCGCTGAAGCGAAAGCACTGGCTAAAGGGCCGGCGAAAAATCGCGCCAAGGTCAGCACCACGGTCTTGAGCGAAGCGCAGATGAGAAAACTCAATATGGGTTCGCTACTCTCGGTCAGCGCCGGTTCAGATGAGCCTGGGCATTTAATCGTGATGAAATATCAGGGTGCTAAAGCCAGTGCCAAACCCGTTGTGCTAGTGGGCAAGGCAGTAACATTTGATACTGGCGGCATCAGCCTCAAGCCCGGCAGCGGTATGGACGAAATGAAATACGATATGTGTGGCGGCGCCTCAGTGATCGGCGTGATGAATGCGCTAATTGAAACCCAGCTGCCAATCAATGTGGTGGGCATTATTCCCGCGGTGGAAAATATGCCTAACGGCAATGCTACCAAGCCCGGCGATGTGGTGACCAGCATGTCTGGTCAAACTATCGAAATTTTAAATACAGACGCCGAGGGTCGCCTGATTCTCTGTGATGCCCTCACCTACGCCGGACGCTTTAAGCCGGACACCGTGATTGATATCGCTACTCTGACCGGCGCTGTGATCGGCGCACTGGGCAAGGTTACCGCTGGCATGCTCTCCAATGATGATGAGCTCGCCGAGCAGTTGCTGAGCAGTGGCACACGCAGTGGCGACCGCGCTTGGCGAATGCCTCTGTGGGAAGAGTACGACGAGCTACTAAAAAGCAACTTTGCCGACATCGCCAATATCGGTGGCCCGCAAGCCGGCACCATTACCGCAGCCTGCTTCCTCGCCCGTTTCACCAAAACCTATAAGTGGGCACACCTTGATGTGGCTGGCACCGCATGGGTGTCTGGCGCAGCCAAAGGTGCCACTGGACGACCTGTGCCAATCTTGATGGACTACCTGCGCAGCAAGGCGGGATAACAACAACATGACCAGTGTTTCGTTTTACAAGTTGTCGGGCAACCTTCAGGTTGCCCTGGCACTGGTATGTCAGTTGACGCAAAAAGCCATGGCGGCGAATCAGCAGGTTTTGTGTTTGGTTGCCGACAATGACTGCGCGCAGCAGCTGGATAAATTGCTCTGGGACTTTCAGGCCAGCGCCTTTGTACCCCACGGCATTGGCAATCAGCATCACCCAATTGCTATTACGGTAGACAGTGACCCGGGCGAGCATCACGGCATTCTGATTAATCTGCAGTCGCAGATACCCACCTGGTTTAGTCGCTTTGAGCGCGTCATGGAAATCATCTACCCGCAGCCTGACTACGAGCAGGCCAAGCGCGAGAACTTCAAGTTTTACAAAGAACGCGGCTATCCGCTAAGCTTTCACGATCTTACGGAAAAATTTAAGCGCTGATGAATGATCAGAACGAAACCGCCAGCGACAACCATCGCGACAACCATCCCGACAACTATATAGACAGTTATCCTGACCTCGAAGACTTACTCGACGACCTCTACTCCCTGCAAAACAATCTGCTCTCCGATACAGTGGATAAACCCGCGACCAAAACCGCGCGACCGTTACCAAAAAGTCTGGCCGAAGAAAACGTCCACAATCTTGAAATACCCTTTCTCAGTGACATCGTCGACGATGCAATTGATAGTGAGCGGCAGCTGCGCGAGCAATTTCATCAAGCACAGCAACATCTGTTTGAAAAAACCTCTTCCGCTCAACCAATCTCCGAGGAACAAATCAATACATTGGTCAACACCCTAATGACTAAAATGCGCCCCAGAATTGACCAGCTATTGCGCGACAAAATTCGCGGCCTGGTGATTGAGCGTTTTAATCAGCAAAATTAATCCGCTCACAGAGCAGTTGTTAAGCCTCAGCGCTAGCGACAAAAGCTACCAGCCCCTATAATCTGCTGCTGGCATTCGCAGCCCTAAAAGTAACCTCCACATTCGATAACTGAGCTCAATAATGGAAAAAACATTTGCCCCCCAGGACATAGAAACCAAGTGGTATAAAACCTGGGAAGAGCGTGGTTATTTTGCCCCCAACATGGATGGTCGCAACGGAGACGATTCTTATAGCATTGTTATTCCACCACCCAATGTCACCGGCAGCTTGCATATTGGCCACGCCCTGCAACACGGCATTATGGATGCCCTGATTCGCTACAACCGCATGAAAGGCAAAAACACGCTCTGGCAAGTGGGTACCGACCACGCCGGTATCGCCACGCAGATGGTGGTAGAACGCAAACTGGCCGCCGAAGACCAGCCCGGCCGCGAAGAGATGGGCCGTGAAAAATTTATTGAAAAAATCTGGGAATGGAAGGAAGAGTCCGGTGGCACTATTACCCAACAGATGCGCCGCCTGGGCAATTCTGTAGACTGGGAAAGCGAACGCTTCACCATGGATGAAGGCTTTTACAAAGGCGTCCAAGAAGCCTTTATTCGCCTGCATGCCGACGGACTGATCTATCGCGGCAAGCGTCTGGTCAATTGGGACCCCAAACTGCACACCGCAATTTCTGATCTCGAAGTTGAGAACCGCGAAGTCAAAGGTAAGATGTGGCACCTGCGCTACCCGCTAGCCAATGGTGCCAAAACTGTGGATGGCAAGGACTATATTATTGTCGCCACCACGCGCCCTGAAACCATGCTTGGTGATACCGGCGTTGCGGTTAACCCAGAAGATTCCCGCTATCAAAACCTCGTTGGCCAGTTTGTCGAATTACCCCTGCTGGGCCGCTTAATTCCCATCGTGGCAGATGAATACGCCGATATGGAAAAAGGCACAGGCTGTGTAAAGATCACGCCAGCCCATGACTTTAATGACTACGAAGTCGGTCAGCGTCAAAAGCTGCCGATGATCAATATCCTCACCACCAATGCCGATATTCGCCAGAGTGCCGAATGCGTTAACAGCGACGGCAGCGACAACAATGAACTCGACGCCACCCTGCCAGAGAAGTATCGCGGCATGGAACGCTTTGCCGCGCGCCGTGAGATTGTTGCCGACTTTGAAGCCCTCGGCCTGCTGGAAAGCATCGAAGAAAACGATATGACCGTGCCCTATGGTGACCGCGGTGGCGTGGTCATCGAACCACTGCTGACCAACCAATGGTATGTCGACGCCAAGAAACTGGCTGGCCCTGCGATTGAAGCGGTGGAAGATGGGCGGATTAAATTTGTTCCCCAGCAGTACGAAAATATGTACTTCTCTTGGATGCGCAATATTCAAGACTGGTGCATCTCACGCCAGCTGTGGTGGGGCCACCAAATTCCCGCCTGGTATGATGAAGCCGGCAAAGCCTATGTTGGCAAAAGCGAAGCCGATGTCCGTGAAAAATACAGCCTCGGCGATATCACGCTGAAACAAGATGAAGATGTGCTCGACACTTGGTTCTCCTCAGCACTCTGGACCTTCGGCACGCAGGGCTGGCCCGAGAAGACCGAACGCCTGAAAATGTTCCACCCCACCGATGTGCTGGTCACCGGATTCGATATTATTTTCTTCTGGGTCGCACGCATGGTGATGATGAGCATGCACCTGATCAAAGATGAAAACGGCGAGCCCGAAGTGCCGTTTAAAACCGTCTATGTCACCGGCCTGATTCGCGATGAACAGGGTCAGAAAATGTCCAAGTCCAAGGGCAATGTTCTCGACCCACTGGATATGATCGACGGCATTGATATAGAAAGCCTGCTGGCCAAACGCACCGGCAATATGATGCAACCGCAACAGGCGGCCAAGATCGCCAGCCGCACCAGAAAACAGTTCCCCGACGGCATCGAACCTCACGGGTCAGATGCATTGCGTTTCACCCTCTGCGCACTGGCCTCCACAGGCCGCGATATCAACTGGGATATGAAACGCCTCGAAGGCTACCGCAATTTCTGCAATAAAATTTGGAACGCCTCCCGTTACGTTCTGATGAACGCTACTGGAGAACAAGGGGCTGAAGACTGCGGTCAGGATGGTAGCGAAAACTACAAGCTAAGCCTGGCCGATCGCTGGATTATCTCGCGCCTGCAACAGGCGGAGACCGACGTCACCAATGCCATCGATAGCTACCGATTTGATCTCGCCGCACAGGCCCTCTATGACTTCGTCTGGAATGAATACTGCGACTGGTATCTGGAACTATCCAAGCCGGTACTCTGGGATGAAAACGGTGATCCCGAACTGAAAAAAGGCACCCGCCGCACCCTGGTTCGAGTACTGGAAGCCACCTTGCGATTGGCTCACCCGATGCTGCCCTTTATCAGCGAAGAGATTTGGCAAAATATTGCCCCACTGGCCGGTATTGAACTCAATCCCCAGGGCGACACCATTATGTTGCAGCCCTACCCGGTAGCCGACAGCAGCCAAGTGGATCAAGATGCATTGGCCGATATCGAATGGCTCAAAGCCGTGATTGTCGGTGTGCGCAATATTCGCGGCGAGATGAATATCTCCCCCGCCAAAGCACTGCCGATCTACATGACCAAAGGCGGCGCCAACGACCAGCGTCGCATGCAAGAAAACCGCCAATTCCTCAGCAAGCTTGCGAGCCTGGAATCAATTACCTGGCTGGATAACCCCGAAGATTCCCCGCTCTGTGCCACCGCACTGGCTGGCGATTTGGAAATTTTGGTGCCCATGGCCGGGCTTATTGATGTCGATGCCGAACTGGCTCGTCTCGACCGTGAAATCGACAAAAATGCGATCGAAGCGAAAAAGCTCTCTGGCAAACTGAGCAATGCCAAATTTGTCGACAATGCACCGGCAGAAGTGGTCGCCAAAGAGCGTCAAAAACTCAGCGACTTTGAAAGCTCGCTGACTCAACTGCAAGAGAAACGCCGGGTAATTTCTGAGATGGCCTAGGGTCTATTCAACCGACCCACACCGATAAAACAAAGAGCACGTTAATGGCCCAAAATCTCAACCCCCAACAGCAGGCTGCGCTGAAATATATCGACGGCCCACTGCTGGTACTCGCCGGTGCCGGCAGTGGAAAAACCAGTGTGATCACGCGCAAAATTGCCTACCTTGTCGAAGAGTGCGGCATCCCTGCGCGCAATATTGCCGCGGTGACCTTTACCAATAAAGCCGCTCGAGAAATGAAAGCGCGGGTCTCCAGCTTGCTTAGCAAGGCGGATGGCAAAGGCCTTACCGTCTCGACCTTTCACAATCTCGGTCTGACCATCATCCGCACCGAAATTAAAGCACTAGGGTTTAAACCCGGCTTCTCGATTCTCGATCAAGAAGACTGTAAAAACCTGCTTAAAGAATTGCTAGTGCGTCACACCGAACTCGATGAAAAGCTTATCGACACCGCTCAAAACACTATCTCCAACTGGAAGAACAGTCTGCTTGAACCCCATCAGACTGTAGGCGCAGCCAACAGTACCGGCGAGCAAGCCGTGGCGATACTCTATGAGCGCTACCAGCGAGCGCTAAAGGCTTACAATGCCGTCGACTTTGATGACCTGATTATGACCCCGGTACTGCTCTTTCGCGGCCAGCCAGAGATCCTCGCTAAATGGCAGCGGCGCATACGCTACTTATTAGTCGATGAATATCAGGACACCAACCTCGCCCAGTACGAACTGGTAAAAACACTGGTCAATGACAAGCAAGCACTCACCGTAGTGGGTGATGATGACCAGTCAATTTATGCCTGGCGTGGCGCGCGCCCGGAAAACCTGATGCAACTACAGGAAGATTTCCCGACCCTGAATGTTATTAAACTCGAGCAAAACTATCGCTCGACCGGCCGCATCCTAAAAGCCGCCAACACCTTGATCGACAATAACCCCCACCTCATCAGCAAAGCGCTTTGGAGTGAACTGGGCCCAGGCGACCCTCTGCGTTTTATTAGCAGTGACAATGAAGACGGCGAATGCGAACGCGTGGTTAATGAGATTATCGATATGCGCCTCAAACGGCGCTGTAAATACAGCGACTTTGCCGTGCTCTATCGCGGCAACTACCAAGCCAAGCTAGTGGAAATTAAGCTGCAATCCCAGAGTATTCCCTACGAGATTACCGGCGGCCAATCGTTTTATGCCAAGACCGAAATCAAAGATATCATGGCCTACCTGCGGTTAATTATTAACCCAGATGACGACAATGCCATGCTGCGAATTATCAACACCCCACGTAGACAGATCGGCCCCACCACCTTAGAAAAACTCGGCGAGTACTCCAACAAGCGCAACCTGTCACTGTATGACGCCATCGATGAAGTCGGCCTCACCGCCACCATGCCAGCGAATAATTTAGAGCGCCTCAAACGCTTTAAACACTGGGTACAAAATATCAATCGCAACGTCTACAACGGCAAACCCATTGAAGCCATCAATGAAATGCTCGACGACATCGACTACCTCGACTGGCTAAGACAAAATGCCAGCAGCGATCACGTTGCCCAAAAGCGCTGGGAAAATGTGCAGTTTCTGCTCAACCAACTCGCTCAGGTACTAAAGAACGACGAGACCGCCACCGACGAAGAAAACGGCGACAGCAAAATCGAAAACGCTATCGCCAAACTGATCCTTAGAGATCTTCTCGACCGCGAAAAAGAAGAATCCGCCGACGACAAAGTCCAGCTAATGACCTTGCATGCGGCGAAAGGATTGGAGTTTTTACATGTATTTATGGTGGGTATGGAAGAAGATATCCTACCGCACAAAAACAGTGTAGAAGGCGGCCAGATCGAAGAAGAACGCCGCCTTGCCTACGTCGGAATCACAAGAGCCCAGCGCACCCTCACCATGACCAGCGCCAGGCAGCGAACGCAGTTTGGTGAAACGTCTGCAACTACGCCGAGTCGCTTTGTTGATGAATTGCCAGAGGAGGATTTAGTGCGGATTGGCGGTGGTGTTGAAATCAGCAAGGAAGAGAATCAGGCAAAGGGTGAGGAGTCATTGGCGGCGTTGAAATCGTTGTTTGGGTAGGTAGATTGTCACCCCAGCGAATGAACGGGCGCGTTTTGGGAAGATCATTACCACGCAACCGCGATTGATACAGAGGCTTATTCTCAATGTCCGGTGTATGTCGACATGAATATGGTGAGGGCAAGCGTGGTTACCCTTATTGCCCTATAACTTGTTCTAATTTTTTAAGGATATCCTCCTTTGTACCAGAACCAGACCTATCTAAATTTTGCTCACGCCACCGGACAGCAGGCAAATCTTGTGCTCCATCAATAGCCAATAAATCCCACTGCGGCTCTCGCTTATAAAATGAACACAAAAAGTCTTTGTGGATTTGAGGCATATTACTGACAACATCTTCGATAAGGTTTTCTCTGGCATTAGTAAGCGCATCCAGCGACACTTCATCCGCAGTCATACCCACAAAGTTCTGTTCATAGTCCTGAGATATATCTTTTAAATTAGGTGCAAGTGACGAGTGCGGCGGTTTATCATGGCTAATAAGGTAAATAATTAGTGCTGTACGCATCTCATCGGAAATACCCTCGTTATTCAACAATTGACTAACATCGAACAGATCACGAGGGTGCTGTCGATCAAGCGCTGCCATAATTTTGCCTGCAAATAGGTCAGAAAATGACAGCACATTCATTTCAGCAAAGCCAAATTGAGCTTGTGTTTTTTCTGAAATCTCCATCATCACCGGTTGATAAACACAGCCTCGAAGCACGGGCGTTACTTCAACCTTTATCTGTACTCGTTCTCTCGAGCGGATGACCAGTTTATTGGCTGGTGCCTGCGAGGCCGGCGCTGACTCAGTGACACGAATGCTGTTGTCTGCTGCCTTAATACGCTCTCCTATACGCCTTAATGCGTCACCGATAGCAATCAGTGATGTTTCTCTATCTTCTATTGGTAAATAGGTTAAATCTATATCTACCGAAAGGCGAGGCAAATCCCGAACAAAAAGATTGATAGCTATACCACCTTTAAGAGCAAATCAGTCTTCCTCTGCCACATGAGGAAGCGTCCTAACCAGTAAATTAACTTGGTTGCGATAAACTTCACTAAAAATCATTTACGCCATCCTTTATGTAATCTTTTGGCACAGTTATTTGGTAAATTGGATCTAGCTTTCCCCCGTTCATCAAAACACGCTTGCCTTTTCCAAGGTCTATTTTGTCGCGCTTTATTTTCTTGAACCAGCGGTTATTGTGACGGTCTGCAAAAAAGAAAAATAAGCGTTTCACCTTTATACTGGACGTGTTTTGTAAAAGGGTTTGTAGTCGATGCGGGCTAAGATTTACCAAGCCTTCCATTATTACATCTGCCATGTGGAAGGTTTCGTTTTTAGGCAACTCATCAAGCAATTCAAGAATAGCGCGTTCAGGGGAAGATATAACCATGGGCCATTCCCAGTGCCCCCAAGAATGAACGCGCAAACCGTCGACTATCGGTATTGCATCTTTATAGAGTTGATACGTGGTCAGTGATAAAAGTGATGCTGGCGGTCCCTCGACTTGGGGAAGTAACCGCAATCGATTGTGGTAAACAAAAGTTTCACTCAAACCCAGTTTAAACACCCAAGAAGGTAGTTTTTTATCGCCATACAGATGGATGCTCTTGTCGCGTTGGCTTACATAATGGGCATAACCATCAAGTTTCAGCGCTGTAAGGCCACCAACTGAGACTGGGTAACCCATTAACATCTGTAGAGAAACAACAACCTGCTCCCAGCTTATCGTGCCTCGCGGCCGCCGAAATACTCCGCGTACAGGTTGCTCTAACCACCCTGCCGCTACATATTGACTACGCAGTGACCGGTAATAGCCTTTTTTCTCCATCCAGGCAGCATCCACCAGCAGCCCCTCAGGTAAGAGTTGCTCTAAGCGGTTTAATTTACTCCCATTACGCACATTCATACTAGGCAAAATAACATTTTATTAAACCATAAAGCAAGTTTAATAACACTTAAATAAGCACATTATAAATGTACATATTCTAATACTTCTAAACTTTTCAGGTAGCCGCCAGGGTGAGGGTTTTGTCCATAAGCACCACAACTCATCTATTTTCATTAAGATAATTTGCTAGCACTCTTCCCTGTATTGTCTTACAGATAAAATTACCCTTACCAGACAAACAGCAGACAAACAAAAAGGCGCCCTCTTCTCAAACCACTTTCAAATACCTCACCCCAAGTAAAACAAATCACCGCACTAACCACCGTAGACTCCCCCAACCCACACACACCGCTCTCAAACCCCACACCGGACTGTTTATAGGCCTTAATGCTAATCGACAAATCCCCTCCAGAAGGCATATCCGTGACTATCATTTGAGTAACTGCCAAGCGCAACTCATCCCCCAAGTACCTTACCCGCCCAATATTTTGGGTGGCCACATAGGCCGCTAAACCAACGGTGTTGTTATTGGCAATGGCTATGGCTTCGGCCTCATCTTTAAAGCCAATCACCGACAGCACCGGGCCGAAGATTTCTTCCTGAGCTATGCGGGTGTTGGGGTCTACCTAGTCGAAGATCGTGGGGCATAGGTAGAAGCCGCCAGTTTCTTGCAGTACCTGCTTGCCGCTCAAAATAGGTTCGGCGCCCTGTTCTTTGTCCAATTCTATATAGCCCAGCACTTTATTCAGATGGGCTTCATTCATAATCGCGCCGAAGGGGCTGGGGGGGTTATGGCAGCGACGCGTTGCAAGACAAGATTGGAAGGTAAGTGCTTTTTTAAATCGCCCGTGAAAACGGGGTAGAACCCCAACTACAGACTGTCGTTAACTCGTATACGCAGTTCTTTACCAGGCTTAAAATAAGGTACATATTTTCCATTCAAATCCACTGCATCGCCGGTCTTGGGGTTGCGGCCGACACGCGGGGCGCGGTAGTGAAGTGAGAAACTGCCAAATCCACGAATTTCGGTGCGCTGGTTGGTGACCAATGCGTGGGTCATCCGCTCCAAAATCATTCTCACCGCCAACTCAACATCTTTGGGAGGAAGCTGGTCTTGGCTTATGGCGATTTTTTCAATTAGTTCAGATTTAGTCATGGATTACGTAATCGATTTTTATTAATGAAAATTGTTTTATTTGAAATCCGTCTTTCTAACCTTAATTCTTGATTTTATTGAAGTTTTAAATTTATACAAGCAAAAATTGGGTAAATGTCATGTTACAGGCGAAAAAAAAGGGTGGCATAGCCACCCTTTTTTGATCTCAGCTGAACCTTACTTGTCCATTTGCGCTTTGATCAGGTCACCAATAGTCACCGGTGCGGCGGTATCAGCTTCAACCTTGCGGTGAGCTTTAACCACTGCTTTTTCGTCAGCAACATCTTTAGCCTTCACAGACAGGCTGATAGCACGGGTCTTGCGATCAACATTGATGATCTTGGCTTCGATCTCTTGGCCTTCCTGCAATTCGTGACGGGCATCTTCAACCTTTTCACGAGAGAGCTCAGAACCTTTGAGGTAAGCTTCGATATCATTGCCGAGATCAACGATGGCGCCTTTAGCATCAACTTCTTTAACGATGCCCTTAACGATTGCGCCCTTGTCATTCTCGGTTACATAGTTGTTGAACGGATCGTCAGACAGCTGCTTGATACCCAGTG
>JAFMBY010000053.1 GCA_017858135.1 Porticoccaceae bacterium
ATAAAGAACCCTCAGCGTCTTCTAAAGAATAACCTTCTTGCTGGCGCTTATAAGCTTCATTCATCGCATCCGCTACCTCAGGAGGCGTATATTTTTCATCGTGCTTGGCCAGTATCTGTGTCGCCTGCAGCACCAGATTTTCATCCACCTTGCCGGACGCAATAGCGGCCTCCCCTTCAGCAAACAGATCCGGGAGAATACCGGTATGCTCGATAGTCAGCGTCTCGATACCATCAGTGACCTGAAACTGCACCCACAGTGAATCCTCTGAGCGCAGAATTGAACCAGCTACAACCATGCCGCCAGCACGCAAAAACGTATTCTGCGGCGCTTCACCGGAAATGATTTGCGCTGGCGTATAAAAGTAATTGCCATTCTCGCGCAGCATATAGACGACCAAGCCGACCACCAGAGCGGCAGCGACAACAAGTAATATCACTAATTGCAAACGTTGTTTACGCAGTGGATGCATCAAACACTTTCCTTACTATCAACAGAATCGGGGATGTTGTTTGTGGCGTGCTGACGGTCCTGCTCGCGCTGAATATCTCGGCTAATTTCTTTGAGCAGACCACGCTGCTTCGCCAATGGCGCAATAATCAACCACAACAGTGCAACAACAGTGACGGCAACCGCCGACCAGACATAAACGCCGTGGCCGTCCATATGCATCAGCGCTTGAAAATTTTCAAAGTACATAATTACCGCCCTGCCTTGGCATTCGCCAGTTCGCGCACCCAACTGGTCTTGCGTTCACGACGCAGAATTTCATTGCGGGTGTGCAAAATAAGCGCCACCGCGTAAAACAGATAGAAGCCGACAATCATTACCAGCAAGGGCATAAACATATCCATATGCATGCTTGGCGCCGAGGTTAGCTTGATCGTCGCAGGCTGGTGCAAGGTATACCACCAATCGACCGATTTATTGATAATCGGAATATTTACCGTGCCAACCAAAGCCAGAATAGCGCTGGCTTTACTCGCCGCATCGACACTGTGGTACGCATACTGCAGTGCGATAACACCAGCGTAGAGAAATAACAAAATCAGCATCGAGGTAATCCGAGCATCCCAGACCCAGTAGGCGCCCCAGGTAGGCTTACCCCACACTGCGCCAGTAAACAGTGCGATAAAGGTTAGTACTGCACCGATCGGCGCTGCCGACTTCATTACCATGTAGGAGATTTTCATCTTCCAAATCAGACCGATGGCTCCGGCAATGGCCATAATAAAGTAGCCCGACTGAGCCAAAAACGCGGCTGGCACATGGATGTAAATAATTCTAAAGCTATTGCCCTGCTTAGCGTCTTCAGGTGCGAAGGCCAGCCCCCAAACTAATCCGTTGAGCAATACTAGCAACGCCGCCAAAGATAGCCAGGGCAGCCAGCGCCCACTGCGGTGATAAAACCAGCGCGGCGATCCGAGGCGGTGAAACCACTGCCAACTGGGGGACCCATTTGATAGCCAAGTCATAACTGTAAACCTATTCCATTCATTAGTTACTGGCAGTAACGCGCAGCGCACCAGCTGCTGCTAGGGGGCACAGCGCCACTGATGCCGCAAGCAGCGCGCCAAGTAACGCCAACGGCGGCAGCCAATTTAATCCATCGACGGCATAACTCACCGTCGCTGTGCCAAAAATAATCACCGGCATATACAGCGGCATCACCAGCAGTGACAGTAACAGGCCACCTTTGCGCAGTGACACGGTCAGCGCTGCCCCCACCGCACCGACCAAGCTTAAACAGGCTGTACCCAGCGCCAAACTGCACAGCAATGGCAGATAGCCGGCACTCGGCAACGACATCATCAGACCCAGCAAGGGTGACACCAACGTCAGCGGCAGACCCGTGGTCAGCCAGTGCGCGGTTATTTTACCCAGCAGTGGCAGCGGCAGTAGTTGCGGTGTAATCAACATCTGCTCTAGGCTACCATCCTGATAATCACTGGCGAACATTCCATCTACCGATAGCAATGTAGCCAGTAACGCCATCACCCAAATCATGCCCGCTGCGACTTCTCCAAGTCGCGCCGCCTCGGGCGTTAAACCCAGCGGGATCAAAGTCGACACCATCATAAAGAACAGCACCGGACTGGCCACTTCACCGCGGCGACGGTACGCCAGCAGGAGATCACGGCGTAACCAGGCGACAAAACCGCTATTCATCTTCCTCGCCATTAGACAACCTGCTCGGCACAGGCTGACAGGTTATATTTACGCACATTACTCAGCGCCAGATCTTGGTGAGTCGAGAGAACTACAGCGCCGCCTCGCTCGACATGCTGCTGAAAACAGGATTGTAAGAACTGCACACCCTGCTTATCAATTGCGGCAAAGGGTTCATCGAGATACCACAGACGAGCATCGCTGATTAGCAGGCGCGCCAGAGCGACTCGCCGATGTTGCCCCGCTGATAGCGCATAACAGGGAATATCGGTATAGCCGGCCAAACCGACTTGAATTAACGCATCGTTGAGAGAGAGTTCATTTGACTTCGCGGCAGTGGCTACCATCCAACGCAGATTTTCCTCAGCGGTGAGATTTAACTTCACCGCCGGCTGATGGCCTATATAGAGCATGTCTGTGAGGTAATTGTAGCGGCACGCGGAGATTGATTGACCAAGATAGGCAATGGTTCCGGCACTGGGTTGCAGAGAGCCTGTCAGCAGGCGCAGCAGCGTGGTTTTACCACTGCCATTGGCCCCTTCAATCTGCAAAATATCGCCAGCGACCACATGCCAACTAACAGCCGAAAACAGGCCGCTGTCATCGCGCTCAAAGGCGAGATTTTCAACACTCAATAATGGCGTTTGCGACACAGACATATTCCGAGCTAAGTGAACTTTTGGCGTCGGGCATTATGCCAAAATTAACCTTCGAATGTCGCAAAAATCTGTTTGCGGGGTTTGCAGAGAAATCGGCCATTGTCGATTTGAGGTGAACGCACGAAGACAGTCGGCAATTAAAGCGGCTGGGTTAGCGACCAATGCAGCTCATTCAAGATCGCCATCACAGTCGAAATCAAAATCAAAATCATAGTCCCGAGTCTGTTTTCTAATCCGTGCTTCTTCAAGCTTTTGCTCGAGGCGTCGGCGGGCTTCAAGATCAACCGCAGATTGGCGCTTATCAGAGAGCACCGGCGCCTCCTCTTCGTCAAAATCGTCGTCTGCATCCAGATCTTCGTCGTCGCTCATCACTCACCTATTTGTCACAACCTACGATGCGTCACAACCCACTGCGACAGTCGCTACCATGGAAGCGAAAATAATTCCAAAACCGTTTTTCGTCAAGAAATTAAAACCCTGTGATTTCAACAAGTTAAAAATTAGTTTTTCTATATCAACAACAGCACACACAAATCAGCAGCAGCAGATAGACTATGACCTAAACTTCAAGCTTAAAGGTCTCGTGAAACTCGCTTTGTTGATGCAGTGCAATCCTTACTCAGCCTCGCGACGTATGAGACAATATCTCGGCACCGCAGACATTTTCTGCCAGTTTGGAGCAACGGCACATGATTAAAAAATTATCCTCAGTCGCCAGCATAGTCACCTTTAGCCTTTGCAGCTTTGCGGCATTGAACAGCATCGCTGAAGAACAGACTGCTATCTTTGCCGGAGGCTGTTTTTGGTGCACCGAGAGTGACTTTGAAAAACTCGATGGCGTGATTTCTGCCGCCTCGGGTTATATTGGCGGGCAATTGAAAAATCCGACCTATAAACAGGTTTCAGCAGGCGGCAGCGGCCATACAGAAGCAGTGGAAGTTGTGTTTGATGATCAAGCGGTCAGCTATGCTGAGCTTGTCGAGTATTTTTGGAAGACTATTGATCCGACAGATGCCGGCGGACAGTTTTGTGATCGCGGTCAGCAGTACCGCAGTGAGATCTTTTATCAAACTGAGGGTCAGCGCAGTATTGCCGAAGCCTCTAAAAAAGCACTCGCCGCTAGCGGTCTATTGGCGTCGGCAATCGCGACTAAGATTACCGCCGCGAGCACCTTCTATCCAGCCGAGGAGTACCATCAAGACTACTATTTAAAAAACTCGATTCGCTACAATTATTACCGCTGGGGTTGCGGCCGGGACAAACGCCTCGAAGAACTGTGGGGAAAATAATCTGTAGTGTGACCTAGTTCGGGCCGGACGCCGCCGTTAATGAACAACCAAAACATCGCCACGGACATGGTGAATCACTTTTTCCGAGGTATTGCCAAACAGCCTGCCCGCCACTTTGGTCGATAGCTTTCTAGCTGCGGCGCTGCCAATCACCAGAGCACCAGTCTCGCCTACCGCATCGGCAAGCTCAATATCGACAAAACCACTCCTGACCTCGGTGACGTCGGCAATAATATTCAACTTCTCAAGCGAGTCACTCAAGATCTCCTCGGCACGATCAAGCGCCTGCTCGCCCAAATCTGCCAGTACGACCGGGAACTGCCCAGGCATACCGGGTATTGGACCGACGAGAGACTGTGAGTGAAGCCAGTCGGGAATCACCGAGACCACATGCAGTTCTGCACCTAACGCTCCGGCGAGGTCACTGGCTTGTTGCAACACTCGCTCACCCAGACGTCGATGATCCTCAGTTTCCTCAAGAGTACTAAAGGCAGCGATCACTCTATCAATGTGCTCGGCCGTATCATTGACCAACCACACAGGGCAGCTGGCATCGTGAAGTAAATGCCAATCCTCTGGCGTATGCAAAAATTCAGCAATGCGAGAATGTCGATGTACCGCCTTGATAATCAGATCCGCAGAGAGCTTGTTCGCCTCTGCCACCACACTAAAGTGCCAGCGCCTTCCCCAATGCATGGTCGACGGAAAGTGATCGCCAAATTTGTCGGTCAGTCTGCGCAGTTTAACCTCGGCATCATCGAGTATGGCCTGCTTGACCTCCCGATAATTGTCGAAACCGACATAGCGATTGAGCTCTTCGATAGGGTCGTAGACGGTCATAAACAGGTGTATCGCGCCGCCACTGCTGGTCGTCAACTGAACCGCCTGACCTAACACATGCTCATCACTACTTGAGCCATCCAGCACAACTAATATATTTTTCATGGCACATCCTAAACGGGAATTATCGATATTAGTGTCAGTGTAGCCGGCAAATCCTCAGGTAGATAAACTTATCCAAACAGCTAGAAAATCGACCTGATATAGGTCAACTCAGGGTCTATACTGAACTCGACGAGCAATGATGTCCGTTGGAGACTGCGGGATGCGGCCTCAAATGGGCATTTAGTCGATGACCCAATAAGCTGTCAAATAATTCACCGACTCGTCAACTAATAACGACTCGCTGACAGACTATTTTTGAAAGGGATTTTTAATCATGGACACCATCGTCAAGACAATTCATGTCGGCTTCGCGAAGCCATTTGGTTGTCACAGTTGTCGTATGAACAAACTCTGCATACCTTTGGCCTTAGGCTCTGATGAACTCGACAAGCTCGACCAACTCAATGCGTTAGTCCAACGCAAAAATCCACTGCAACCGCGAGACGGCGTATTTTTTAGCGGCGATCCATTTACCTCTATTTATGCTGTTCGCAGTGGTTCAATTAAATCCTTCTGCATTGACACTGATGGTCGCGAGCAGGTCACCGGTTTTTACCTGCCCGGCGAAATTTTTGGCTGGGACGGACTTGCCAATGACCATTACCAAAACACCGCCATCGCTCTCGAGACCACCTCTGTTTGTGAAATCCCCTATGATCAACTGGATAAGTTGGGCAGCGCTATACCATCGATAAAAAAGTATGTGATGAAGCTAATTAGCCATGAGCTCAATGCGGATCAGCGCCTTATTGCGCTGCTGGCTGGAAAATCCGCACACCAAAAACTTGCCAGCCTGCTTCTCAGCATTTCGGATCGTCTGGTCGTCCAAGGTCTCTCACCAAGACGCCTCTGGCTACCTATGTCTCGAGGCGAAATCAGCAACTATTTGGGCATGACGGTTGAAACCGTGAGTCGTGCCTTAAGCCATTTTCAAAGAAATAATTACCTCCACGTCAACAAGAAGGACATCGAAATACTCGACAAACAGGCACTCCGAAGCCTGCTAATCAGCTCAGATGACACCGAATAGTCAAGCCTGAAGGGTTATTTATTGAGGTGTACAGCAGTGCACCTTACAATGGCTGCCAAACACTGCGTTAAAAACCGCTGCTTTAACAGTGTAAAACGCACAGGAACCTACAAGCCACGCTAACAAGTCCAGGCACTGGAAATCTAAATGAAAATCTATCGAGTTGGCGGCGCCGTTCGCGACAAACTGCTCAATTATTTCAGCGATGAAAATGATTGGCTGGTGGTTGGAGCAACTCCAGAAGAAATGGTCGAACTCGGCTATGTTCCCGTGGGCAACGACTTCCCAGTTTTTATTCAGCCGCAGACAGGTGAAGAATATGCCCTGGCTCGCACTGAACGCAAATCAGGCCATGGCTACGCGGGCTTCACCTTTCACGCCGCGGCAGATGTCAGTCTCGAAGATGATCTGGTGCGCCGCGATCTGACGATTAATGCCATGGCCGAAGATGAGCAGGGTGTGCTGTACGACCCTTACGGCGGGCAGCGCGACCTGAGCGCTAAAATTCTTCGCCATGTTTCCGATGCCTTTACTGAGGATCCTTTGAGAGTTCTGCGTGTTGCCCGATTTGCCGCTCGCTACCACCATCTCGGCTTTACTGTCGCAGCTGAAACAATGGATCTGATGACTGCAATATCGACCAGTGGCGAACTCGACTATCTGGTCGCCGAGCGCGTCTGGAAAGAGACCGAACGTGCGCTCGGTGAGCGCTCTCCTGATATCTTTATTGAAACGCTCCGCCGGTGCGGTGCATTAAAGGTGCTATTGCCGGAGGTAGAACGCCTGTTTGGCGTCCCTCAGCGCGCTGATTACCACCCAGAAATCGACACTGGCATTCACACCTTGATGGCACTGCAACAATCGGTGCGACTCTCCGATCGCAGCGCGATTCGTTTCGCCGTTTTGGTTCACGATCTCGGCAAAGGCATCACGCCAGATGATGTTCTGCCCAGTCACAAAGGGCACGAAGCGCGCGGTGTCGCCTTGGTAGACGACGTCTGCGATCGATTTAAAGTGCCCAATGATGTGCGCCAACTGGCTCTAGCTGTCACTGAGTACCATCTGATGTGCCACAAAGCACAACAGCTGAAACCAGAGACCATTGTCAATCTGTTGAAAGGTATAGGCGCGCTCAAATCACGCGACAAACTTGAAGACTTTATTCTCTGCTGTGAGGCCGATGCGCGCGGGCGAACCGGCTTTGAAGATCGCGACTATCCGTCGTCCAATTATCTCCGCGATGCGCTCAGCTGCATTAGTGCGATTAGTGTTGCTGATCTGGTAGAGGCGGGACTGGATGGCGCGGAAATTGGTCGGCAATTACATCTGCGCCGTACTGCTCGTATGGCAGATTTAAAACAAAATTATTCAACGAGTTAACCATGATCGACAGCAACACTATTGACACTCCAGTGGTACTGATTACCGGCGCTGCCAGACGCATTGGCGCAGTGACCGCCGAACTGTTTCACAATGCCGGCTATACCGTGATTATTCACTACAACCGCTCAGCCGCCGATGCTGACAGACTCTGCGAAACCTTTAATCAACAGCGCGCCGACAGCTGCCTGCTAGTGCAAGCTGACCTCAATGAGATGGCAGGGATCGACAAAATTATTCAACTGGTCACCACCATCGGACGTCTCGATGTGCTGATCAATAACGCCTCGAGCTTTTATCCGACACCGCTTAAGCAATGCAACAACGAGCAGTGGGATGATCTGGTCAACAGCAATCTAAAAGGTCCTTTTTTCCTTACCCAAGGACTCTCAGCGCAACTTATTGAAGCTCGGGGCAGTGTGGTTAATATCTCTGATATGCACGCCCGGCAGGCGCTGAAAGACCATCCGATCTACACCATCGCCAAAGCGGGCAATATCGCCATGACCAAATCATTGGCGCTGGAACTGGCTCCTCATGTGCGCGTAAACAGTGTCGCGCCGGGTGCCATCCTGTGGCCGGAACACGAAGAAGACGATATCGCCAAGCAAGATTCGGTGCTCAGTAATGTGCCGATGGGCCGCCTCGGCAACGAAATGGATATTGCCGGAACGGCGTTCTTTCTTGCCGTTGACGCCAGCTATGTGACCGGCCAGACTATTGCGGTAGATGGCGGCAACTCAACTAGCCTCTAATATCACATTTCATTACCGGACGCCCCAGGGTTAAAAAACGTTAGCCGCTGATTGGCAGCAGGGTAATTTCCACGCGTCGATTAAGTTGCTTGCCCGCCGCGTTGTCATTGGAGGCGATCGGTTGGCTCTCGCCGAACGCCAGCGTCTCGAGTCGATCTGGCAATATCGATTGTGAAGCCAGGTACCCAGAGACTGATTGCGCGCGTCGCTGCGATAATCTCTGATTAAATTCTGCAGTACCGTCACTGTCGGTGTGTCCGGCGACCACCACCAATGTCCTGCTGTACTCCTCCAGCACCAACGCGACCGAATCGAGCACGGGATAGAAGCTTGCATTGATATCTGCACTGTTGCTGGCAAAGGTAATATTGCCCGGCATAATTAAATTAATATTGTCGCCAACACGCTCGACGCTGACACCAGAACCGCGTAACTGTTTGCGCAGCTTCGCCTCCTGAGCATCCATGTAATAACCGATTCCACCGCCAATCGCCGCGCCTCCGCCGGCAGCTGCTAAAATGCGCTGATTGCGTTTGCGGCTATCTTCATCTTTATTATCGAGATAGGCAATAACGGCTCCAACACCAGCGCCTATACTGGCGCCAACAGCGGTATTGGTGGTTTTTTCCTCACCGGTGTAGGGGTCGAATGTCGTGCAGGACGACAGTGTGATAAGAAGCGCAAGAGATAAGAAGCTGACAAGGGATTTTTTCATAGTTACTCCATTAATTGTTCTGGGCGTCACTGCCCGGGTTAAAAAATTTACGCGAAAGATTATAGTAGCTTAATTGCAGTGGCTGGATTATTAAACCAGGCTAACAATCTGCGATCAGAGACCTGAGTCTCAGTGCATCACTCCATTCGATTAAGATTTTCGCCGCGCCAAATAAACTCGATTGGCCATAATTTTTGCTTGTCTTTATCGAACGCCTGCCAGAGCTGCTGATAACTGAGTCCGGTTTGCGGATGTAGTTCAGTCGCGGCAATCTCGGCCAAAGGCCACAACACAAAGGCATTCTTCAATATTTCATCGCGCGGTATCGACACCCCATCAATGACACCGACACGGTCATCGACGGTTAAAATATCAATATCCAAGCTCCGTGAGCCAAATTTTGGTGCACTGCGATCGCGACCATGCTGATCTTCGATCGCCTTAAGCATTTTCGACAATTCTCCAATCGAGTATGAGCACTGGATACCAACCGCTAAGTTGTAAAAACTGTCGCCCTCAAAACCAACTGCCTCGCTCTCAAAAACGGACGAGATTATCAGCTGACCAAATTCCTCTGTGAGCGCATCCAGCGCCGTCGCAATATGGTGGTGCGCATCAATATTGCTACCGAGACTGAGATAGACAAGTGCCACTAGGGCTTAACTCCACGCTCAATTAAAATGCCGACATCCTGAGACCCTCTAAGCGCGCCCGGCTTGCTCACCCGCAGGCGCAGCCATGGCACAGAGAACTCATTTCTGACAATACCTGCAACCTCTTCGGCCATGCGCTCGACCAGCAAAAACTCACTCTCCTCGATAAACTTGATCAGCCGTTTGGCAATCGATTTATAATTGAGGGCGTATTGAATATCGTCAGTTTCTGCGGCCTGACGTATATCATGAGACATCTCCAGATCGAGACTGACAGTCTGTTTGACCTCGCGCTCCCAATCGTAAATACCGATAATCGTCTCGATACGCAGATCTCTTATATACACAATATCCATCAAATAGCGTCCTGTGGTTGTGACTGTGGCTGAGTCAATTGATCCAGCGGCCATCGCGGCGTCGCCGAAATCACCAATTCGTTTTTTTCGCCGGCCAACAAACGCTGGCAGCCGGCGTAGGCAATCATCGCTCCATTATCGGTACAGAACTCGTGGCGCGCGTAATAGACCTCGGCGCCCTCTTTGGCCAGAGCCTCTTCGAGTTTAGTTCGTAATCGCGTGTTGGCCGACACACCTCCGGCGATCACCAGCCGCTGCATAGCGGTCTGTTGTAATGCGCGGCGGCATTTAATCACAAGTGTATCAACCACCGCCTCCTGAAACCCAGCACAGATATCAAGCATGGTCTGCTCATCGGGGAGCACATCATCACCGCGATGTTTTTCGATCAGATTGCGGGTGAAGGTTTTTAATCCAGAAAAACTAAATTCGAGACCCGGGCGATCGGTCATCGGCCGCGGAAAGCTGAAGCGTTCAATAGTACCGCGCTCGGCCATGGCAGCCAAACGCGGCCCTCCGGGGTAATCTAAATCGAGCAACTTGGCGGTCTTATCAAATGCTTCGCCGGCAGCATCATCAATCGATTCACCAAGAAGCTCATACTCACCAATCGCAGCAACCGAAACCAATTGGGTGTGGCCGCCAGACACTAGCAGTGCCACAAAGGGAAAGGCTGGCGGGTTATCTTCCAGCATGGGTGCCAGCAAATGGCCTTCCATATGGTGGACACCCAGCACCGGTATGCCCAGCGCATAACCCAACGCCGTTGCTGCGGCACCTCCTACCATTAGGGCGCCCATCAGACCCGGACCCGCAGTGTAGGCAATGCCATCAAGGTCAGCGGTGCCGATATCGGCTGCAGCCAAGACCTGATCTAACATCGGCAAAATCTTGCGCACATGGTCCCGCGACGCCAACTCGGGCACCACACCGCCATACTCTGCATGCAGTTTTACCTGCGAGTAGAGATTGTGCGCCAGCAGGCCCCGATCACTGTCGTAGACAGCTACTCCGGTCTCATCGCAGGACGTTTCAACACCAAGAACAAGCATTTAATGGGCCTTGTAGCACTTTGAGCCATTGCGCCAGCAGACAACTCAATCACTGGCATAAAGACGTAACTGTAAACCCTCTGCAAGGCTGTGTGAACCTGAAGTTTTAAGTCATACCAGCAGCGCCAAAAAGGCACTAAAAAACTTTGCATCAACAATGGGAAGTGTATAGACTACGCGCCCTTAAAGGGTCAGCTAACTCCGGTAGTTAGCGACAGATCACTGTACACACGTGTTTACACAGGATTATAAATAGATGCCAAGCGTTCGACTTAAAGAAAACGAGCCCTTTGACGTAGCATTACGTCGTTTCAAACGTTCATGCGAAAAAGCCGGAATTCTGGCTAAAGTTCGCAGTTGCGAGTTCTACGAGAAGCCTACGTGGGAACGCAAGCGTAAAGCAGCAGCAGCTGTAAAGCGCAACCAGAAAAAAGTATCTCGCGAATCACGCAAGTTTACTCGACTCTATTAAGCACTGCTCTTTAACCCAGAGCTATCCGATAAAGAGTCAAATCAAAGAGCGCCCAACCGGCGCTTTTTGTGTTTCTGGAATTCAGAAAGACCATCCCCAGGAGAATTATTATGTCCATAAAAACTCAGCTCAAAGATGCCATGAAAGAGGCTATGCGAGCCAAAGATAAATCACGCTTAAGTGCTATTCGTCTAATCCAAGCCGAAATCAAACGCGTCGAAGTTGATGAGCGCATCGATATTGATGACGCGCGAGTATTGGCGATTCTGGACAAAATGGTTAAGCAGCGTCGCGACTCTATTTCCCAATATCAGGCAGCCGGACGTCAGGAACTGGCTGATGTGGAAATCGCCGAGATCAATGTGATTCAGGACTTCCTTCCTGCCGCGCTCAGTGAAGCCGAAATTGCCGAGCTAGTACAGAGTGCTGTCAGCCAAACTGGCGCCGTCTCCATGGCCGATATGGGTAAAGTGATGGGCATTTTGCGACCACAGATCCAAGGGCGTGCCGATGCTGGCGCGGTTAGTGGTCTGGTAAAAGCCGCGCTGAATAGCTAAGCAGGTTTATTTCACAGCGCAAGGCGTTACACTGGATCATTTGAAACAGATCACTTAAAACAGAGCACGTCAAAGAGAGCACCCTGTAGCGCTGATGGCTGGACGAATACCGCAAACATTTATTGATGACCTGCTCGATCGCGTCGACATTGTTGACGTGATCAATGGCCGCGTACAACTCAAAAAAGCCGGTAAAAACTATAAAGCCTGCTGCCCCTTCCACGAGGAAAAAAGCCCGTCATTTACGGTTGCCCAGGATAAGCAATTTTATTACTGCTTTGGCTGTGGCGCCGGCGGCAATGCGCTCGGTTTTGTCATGGAGTTCGATCGACTCGACTTTTTACCTGCGGTTGAGATACTGGCGCGCAACGCCGGCCTCGAAATTCCCCGCGAAGCCGCTCAGGATACTCAGGTCAGCAAACAGAGAGACAGCCTCTACTCGGTATTGTCTGAGTCCGATCGTTATTTCCGCCAACAGTTACGCAAACATGCCGCAGCGGCCAGCGCCGTCGACTATCTCAAGGGTCGCGGCCTCAGCGGCCAGGTCGCGGCACAATACGGCGTTGGCTATGCCCCCCCGGGCTGGGACAATCTACTAAAAGCCGTTGGCACCGATGCCGAGCGCATCGGGCTGCTAGACGAATCCGGTATGCTGGTGATCAAGCCTGAAGAAAAAAAGCAGTATGACTTCTTTCGCCATCGCATTACCTTCCCGATCCGCGATCAGCGTGGTCGCACCGTCGGTTTTGGCGGGCGAGTGCTCGACGACAGCAAACCAAAATATCTCAACTCCCCAGAGACACCGGTTTTTTCCAAGGGTCGCGAACTCTATGGGCTCTATGAAGCGCGACAAAAACTCAAGGAAATTCCCTGCCTGATTATGGTTGAGGGCTATATGGATGTTATCGCCCTTGCGCAGTTCGACATCAACAACGCGGTTGCCACGCTGGGAACAGCACTGACTGAAAGTCACCTGCAAAAAATCTTCCGCTACACCTCAGAGATTGTCTTTTGCTTTGATGGCGACAATGCCGGGCGCAAAGCAGCTGCGCGAGCACTGGACACGGCGCTACCGGAAATGCGCGATGGCGTGTCGGCTAAATTCCTCTTTCTGCCGGATGGTGAAGACCCAGACACCATGGTGCGCAAGCTCGGCAAGCCAGCATTTATGCAACAGGTGGAGCAGGCTCAGCCGCTGTCTGAGTTTCTCTTTGAGCAGCTGAGCGACGGTGTCGATGCCAGCACTGCCGATGGCAAGGCGCGCCTAAGTAAGGTTTGCGCGCCGCAAATCAATCGCATTCCTCAAGGCGTTTTTCGCCAACTTATGCTTGAAGAGCTATCCCGCCGAACCGGCATCTCAGCGGATAATTTGCGTGATTATGTAGCGACTCACAAGCCGCCTCAGCAGCGCGGCAATGATTCTCAAGTGTCTACTCAAGCGACCTATTCAGAGCCACCACCAGAGGAAATCTATGGCGGTGTCGACTATCAGCCCTACCCGGAAACCGTTGCCACACGGACCAAAAAGATTCGCCTGTCGCCGGTAAAATTTCTTAGCGCGCTGCTGATTAACCACCCACAACTCGCTGAATATGTCGAAGATATTGAAATGCTGCGGGTCTCTGCAGACCCTGATATGGGATTGTTTTTGAAAATTCTTGCCTTGGTCAATAGCGAACCAACCTGCACAAAAACCTCGCATATCTTTGCTCGCTGGCAAGCCGCTTATCCTAACCAGCAGGAATTACAACTGCTCAAGTCGCTAGCGGGAAGCGAACTCCACCACCCCCCCAAAGGCACCGGCCGCGACGATGACCAGGAGTTTACTGACACCCTGGCGCACGTTACTCGCGATGCCTTTGAAGCGCTTCCCGGGGAGCGCAAGGCAACTTATTTGCTGGCTCAGGAAACCCTTAACGAACGACAAATCAAGCAGTTACTGAAAATTCATATGCAACTCGGTGACGACAATCGACACCTTGATCTAAAAAATAAGATAAAACAAAGACTTGTAGTCTAAAATAACAAAATTTGGCTTGGCCAAATAAAGCCCAAATTCCTGCGGACATGGGTGATAATTTCGGCTATAATTGCGCGCTATTTTTCAGCCCCTAAACAGTACTTGAGTCCTATGAGCGAAACCAATCAAAAGCAACAATCCGGCATCAAAGATCTTATTGCAAAAGGGCGTGAACAAGGCTACCTGACCTACGCCGAAGTTAATGATCACCTTCCAGAAGATATTGCCGATCCTGAACAGGTCGAAGATATCATTCAAATGATCAACGATATGGGCATTACTGTTTTTGAAACTGCGCCCGACGCTGAAACCTTACTGATGATGTCTGGAGACAATACGCCAGACGAAGTCGCCGCTGCCGAAGCCGCGGCTGCACTTGCCTCTGTTGAGTCCGAACAGCACCGCACCACCGATCCAGTGCGCATGTATATGCGTGAGATGGGCTCGGTAGAGCTGCTGACTCGCGAAGGTGAAATTGAGATAGCCAAACGCATTGAAGAAGGCACCCGTGAGCTGATGGCTGCAGTGGCCGACTGGCCAACTACCGTAGCAACCATCATTGCCGAATATGAAAGAGTTGAAGCCGGTGAGCGCAAGCTGACCGACATTATCAGTGGTTACCTTAATCCCATGGAGCATGTTCCTTCGGCACTGGCTCAACAGCAGGCTGCAGAAGCATTAAAGCTCGAAAATGGCGAAGAGGAAGATGAGGAAGAGGAAGAGGAAGAGCAGCACGAAGGTGGGCTCGATCCCGAAGAGGCCTTTGAGCGCTTTGATGCCATCCGCAAGCAACTGATTAAAACTGAAAAATGTATCGCCCGCGATGGACGCAATAGTGATGCCTCGAAGAAAAACATCGAAGAGCTGGCCGAGCTATTCAAATTCTTAAAATTAACGCCACGTCAGTTCGATCCGCTGATTGCCAAAGTACGACTAGCCGTTGAAAAGGTTCGTGCAGAAGAGCGCAAGATCATGCGACTGTGCATCCGCTACGGAAAAATGCCGCGTAAGGAATTTATCAAACTGTTCCCCGGCAATGAATCCAATATGAAATGGACCACAGAACTAGCCAAGTCGAAAGAGAGCTGGGCAGAGCGTGTTGCCGAACAGGAAGTCGAAATTCTTCGCTCACAGCGAAAGCTGGCGCAGGTTGAAAAAATTGCCGAAATGAATGTGGCGCAGATTAAAGACATTAATCGCCGCATGACCATGGGCGAAGCGATGGCTCGTCGCGCTAAGAAAGAGATGGTTGAGGCCAACCTGCGACTGGTGATCTCCATCGCTAAAAAATATACCAACCGCGGCCTGCAATTCCTCGATCTTATCCAGGAAGGTAATATCGGCTTGATGAAAGCTGTCGATAAATTTGAATATCGCCGCGGCTACAAGTTTTCGACCTATGCGACCTGGTGGATCCGACAGGCCATTACCCGATCAATTGCCGATCAGGCACGCACCATCCGCATACCCGTGCACATGATCGAAACCATCAACAAGCTCAACCGTGTCTCACGACAGATGCTTCAGGAAATGGGCCGCGAGCCGACACCGGAAGAACTGGCAGAGCGTATGGAGATGCCTGAAGACAAAATTCGTAAAGTGCTCAAGATCGCCAAAGAGCCAATCTCCATGGAGACGCCGATTGGCGAAGACGAAGATGCCAGCATCGGGGACCTGATTGAAGATACCACCATCGCTTTGCCGCTTGATGAAGCCACTAAGAACAACCTCACCGAGTCCACTCGCGGCGTTCTTAGCAGCCTCACAGCAAGAGAAGCGAAGGTACTGCGCATGCGCTTCGGTATCGACATGAACACCGACCATACGCTGGAAGAAGTTGGCAAACAGTTCGACGTAACCCGAGAGCGTATTCGTCAGATCGAAGCCAAAGCACTGCGCAAACTGCGTCACCCGACTCGCTCGGATCACCTGCGCAGCTTTATTGACGAGTAAAACGAAATAACTGTTAGCCGCCAAGGATCTGATGGAGATCCCTCGGCTACGCTCGGGATGACAGAATAATTGCAATCCCGCGATACGCCACAGCGGCGGGACAAAGGTTAACGCAGGATTTTTGTTTTTAGGCTAGGAGCCGCGCAGAAATGGGAGGGAGCATACATAAAGTATGTGACCGAGTATTTTGAGCACGCGACGCCGCCTAAAGGCAAAAAGACAAGTTAAGGGCCCATAGCTCAGTTGGTTAGAGCAGTCGACTCATAATCGATTGGTCGTAGGTTCAAGTCCTACTGGGCCCACCATCTTCACCTGCGGTTCGATGTTAAACCCGTAGGACTAATCCAGGCAGCACTCTTAATAATGAAAAATATTGCTGCCGTTCAGCTTGCAGTTGCAGCTTCACCCTACTGGGCCCACCATCTTCACCTGCGGTTCGATGTTAAACCCGTAGGACTAAT
>JAFMBY010000054.1 GCA_017858135.1 Porticoccaceae bacterium
GCTACGGCCATTGCTGATCTTGATGTGTCTATCGCCGGATTGGATGAGCAACGTGCGGAATTCGGTTCAATGATGAATCGTTTGGAGTACACGGTCGATAACCTGCAGAATATAGCGCAGAACACCGAAGCTTCTCGCAGCCGTATTATGGACGCTGACTACGCTGCTGAATCGACCGAGCTCGCTCGTACTCAAATCATTCAACAAGCGGCAACTGCCATGCTAGCGCAGGCAAATCAGTCTTCTCAGTCAGTGTTATCGCTACTGAAGTAAAAGCTAGTTACAGGGCTGCATAAGGCAAGTCTCGAAAGCCTCCGATAGATCTGTATCGGAGGCTTTCTTTTGTGCGGACTTGTCGGGCCACTATGCTAAACATTAAAATCGTTATTATCACAGGCTTAGAACTACCCTCTAATTGGGCTTCCATATAATCACCAGTGCTATTTAGGCTATTGACCAGCCGGCTAATTGGTACGACTCGAGCTCACATCATTCAATAAGCGGCAACTGCCGTGCTAGCACAGGCAAATCAGTCTTCTCAGTCGGTGTTATGGTTGTCGCTACTGGAGAAAAAGTGAGTTGTCGGCCTGCAATCCCACCGAGCCAACATTAAAAAACCCCCGCTAGAACAGTAGCGGGGGTTTTGTTTTTATAGGGGGAAGTAAAACGACAATCGTTAATTATCATAGGCTTTAGAAATACTATCTAATTGGGCTTCCATATAATCACCAGTGCTATTTAGACTATTCACCAGCGAGTCCATTGCCGCGAATTGAGTCAAGTACCTATCGTAAAGGCTTTCCATTCGAAGCTGCAGGGCACTCAACTCGTCCTCATAATCTAAAAGGTACTGATCAGCATTACTATCCTGAACCGCCAGAACACCGCTACTATCAATGATAGCGTCGATAATAGTTGCGACATCCTGGGCTAATCCTTGGCTCTGTCCATCAAAAAGGCTCTGATCAGACGTATTGGCTGATAGCATCGTAACTACGTCATCAAAACTAGCCGTTACCGCAGTATCAAATTCTGTTTCGTCAAAGGTTAAATTGCCAGTGATATCAACGCTGATGCCGATATCTCTCAGCGCGTCTATATCACCTGACGTAGTTGACGAATCGGCAAAAACTGCATCGTATACTTGATCGCTAATATAACGCGTAGTTGATCGATCTCTTCTCAACGATCCCACCAGTTCATCATCTTCATCTTCTACTGAATTGGTTAACTCGCCCATCAACTCATTGAAAGTATTGTAGCTGTCGACCATAGTCTGGACTTTCGTTTTTAGCGTGGAGGTGTCTTTTGCCACACTAAGTCGGATATCAGAATTCGTTGTCGCATTCAGCGACAATGTGGCTCCGGCAATAACATCAGAAACCTGATTTGAGTCCCGAGTCACCGTCAAGCCATTCAAGGTCATTATTGAGTCTTGTGCTGCCTGCAGAGTATTTCTGATATCGCCAAACCCCATATCCACAGCCGAACTGACACTGAAGACGCCTTCAGAACCTGAATCGCCTTTGAGTATTATGCGCTGATTTGTGCCACTAATTCCGGTGTCAATGAGTGATGCTGATATGCCAATATTTGCGCCATTAATAGCCGCGACAACACCGGCTGGCGTGTCCGTTGCGACGGTGATTGAGGTTGTCGTCGTGGATGAACTTCCTACGGTGATAGAGATGGCGAAAGAACTCCCGCCGTTTAACGCCGTGTCCGTAGCGCTATATTCGTCCGATACCGTCATCTGCTCTTGCGCAAGCTGAGAGATAGTTATGTCATAACTTCCCTCGTCAGCTGTGCCTTCGACCGAAGAAAAACTGACCGTCTCTGCATCCGACGACGTTCCGGTACTGGTAGCGAGTTCATTGGCATCATTGAGCGCTTCGAATGAAGTCTGTAACATACCAAGTTGATAAGAGACCAGAGAATAACCCGAAATCATGGCTTCGGTTGCGTCAATTTTTGCTTGAATGACTTCGGTCTTGGGCACTTCCTCAGCATCGGTAAGAGCTCGGGCCATGGAGACAATATCGACACCTGAACCAACATTTAAGGCACTTTTGATCGATGTTGAAACACTATCCGACGATATGGTTGAATCGGCCATTTTTTAGTCTCTGTACCTAATCTTGAATTAGCGAAGTATGCAATTGGTCATTAACGGATATAGTCAAACAAGCTGAGCTGAGAAATTTTTACGAAACTACTCTGCCCAGCCTCTAAAGACATTATCTCGGCCGTCAATTTGGTAATAGCGGCAGCATAATCTAGGTCTTGAGCCTCAGATAGCATTGACTCATACCTCATCTTGGTTTCGCTTAGCGCATCAACTTGTGTGTCAGCGATGCTCATACGACTACCCACATCGGCAATTGACAACGCCATCGATTGAGTCAAGTCACTGACCTCTGCCAATCCTCTGTTGACCAGCTCACTGTCATTACTATTAAGCGCTGCCACTAAGTCATCGAGCGCACTGAAAAAACCAACACGCTCAGACTCACCACTTGTGTTCACGCGGATAATACTAGAGAACGCCTCAGAACCCGGACGATTGAGCGCAAGCTGACGCTGATCTGACACATCAACCATGACACGGTTATCGTCACCCTGATAAGCGATGACACCAGTGGTGTCTTCCGCAAAGGGCACGGTGCGCGTCATTGACCCAGCAAACACGTAATTTTGAGCACTATCTCGACTATTTGCCAATGACAGCATTTGGTCGCGCAATGCCTGAATCTCTTTGGCGGTAATCTGTCGGTCTTCTTGCGAAAGTGTTTCGCTGTTAGCCTTGACTGCAAGCTCGCGAATTCGCTGTAATACCTTTTCTGATGTCATCAACGCTGCTTCTTCAGTGTCCAAGCGCGAACCGACAGCCCTAAGGTTGTCGCTATAGCCCTCTAATCGGTTAGACGCGCTGTTCAGTCGCTGTATAACCCCAGCCTTATCAGGGTCGTCGCTGGGACGCACAATCTGCTTGCCGGTCGCCAACTGAGTCTGTAAATCAGAGACCTTGGCTTGCTGCGTAGACATCTGCGTCATGGCGCGTTCAAAAATCTGGCTAGTGGAGACTTTCATGAGTCTATTCCTTAACGAATACTTAATATCGAATCAAACAGCTTGGAGGCGACCTGAATAATCTGCGCCGAGGCCTGATACGCTTGCTGAAAACGAATCAGTTCGCCGGCCTCTTGATCCAGACTCACTCCAGACACTTGATCTTTGGCCGCAACGGCCTGGTCATAGACAACTTGCAAGGCCTCCTTTGACATCATCGCCAAGGCGGCTTTGCTGCCCACTGTATTCACCAGGCTAATATAGGCTTCACCCACTGTGCTGCCATCAGCCATTAACTCTTTGCTTTGCAAGGCAACAATATTGAGCATGTTGCCATTGTCGCCAATGCCATCTTCATTGCTGTCGACAACAAACAGGTCACCAGCCACGGGAGCGCCATCGAGGGCTAGGGTAAACCCTTTATGGACAATATCGTCACCCGTAGCGTAACTGCGTGTGGCAACCAAGGTACCGGTCGCTGTATCGGTAATGGTGTATTGACTGGATGATGAAAACTCTACGGTGAATGGCGCAATCTTACTGGCAGCCACTTCATCGCCGTCTGTCGTAGCAAACCCTGCCGCGATCTTCGCACTGTCCGTGCCGGTGACAAAAACAGCCAGATCCTCGGTTACCGCACCCTCGACATAGATGCCGGTGCGCAAACCGAGCACTGCTAAATCTGTTGGCAGCCCGCCATCACCAAAGGTGAAACGAATTTCTTCGTCTGCGTCTAGCTGCAGCTGGCCGACAAACGTCTGATTGGCCTGGCCCAGTGCGTTATCGCTGGACGTGGTGTCTGGGTTAGAGAGGGTAATATTCTCGCCTTCATAGCCGCTGGCGTTGGTTACCTGCAGCTTGCCGTCATAGGTGACGCTGGCCACAACATTGGTACTGTCGCTTTGTTCATTAATAGCATTGGCCAGCTCGCGCACCGACGTCAACAATGTGCCATCGCCGATCAGTACATCATTGATATTGACCTGCTGAGTGAAATCAATGCTGTCTTCATCAATAGTGATGACATTGGTTGCTGTAGCGGTAACACCAGTGGAGTCAGAAGCTGCATTGAGCCAGGTGGCCATCAGGGCAGCCGAACTGTCTGCACCGGCCTCCAGTTGCAGAGCAGCCATAGAGTAATCGTTTAACACCAGCGCATTGGCACTGATCAGGTCGACAGTGACGGAGGAAGCATTGCTTTGCAGCAATACATCATCAGATGTCGCCGTGGCGCTGATGGTCGTCGTTGTCGACTCGGTACTAATACCATTATCGTCAACCAGCCACTCTTGACGTTCTACATCGCGAGCCAAAAAGCCGTAGGTTAAGTCGAGCCCCATATAGGCATCTGAGCCCGTGGCATTGAGGTAGGAATCGCTGTAACTACTGTCAGCACGGAAACCCGAATCACTCGACATCAACATTGCCTGGGTACTGCTATCAATGTTGTGCCCGAGCACATGGACGCCCTCACTGGTCATAACCTGAAAGCTCAGATCGCTGCCAGAGTCGACTTCCAGCATCAGCGCTGCACTGTCAACCCCTTTAGGAATCACAAATGCGGGTGTTAAATAGCTACCACTTATTGTTTCACCGGCTGCACTGCTTGGGTTGTTACCGAGCGTTAGAATACTGTCGCCGTACTCGAAACCACTAACAGCAGCTGCGGCCGAATACTCTAGACTAACCGTGGCCTCGCCAATATTGGACGCGTCAGACATGGCTCGCATGGTGTCTGCCGCAGCCACAGCGAGTGGGTCGGTAACTAAAAGACGCATGCCTCCGGCCGGGCGGACCTTGGGATCAATGGTATAGGTTTCACCGTCGACGGGCTGATCGCCAATGGTAATAGACAGACCCGCATAGCTAAAGCTAGCAAAGCCAGGATCCGCAACGGTTACAGCGCCGCTGCTCTGATTTTCGATAATCCAGCTGTTTTGCTCGCTATTCCAGGTGATTTCGAAAGGGGCATATTCAAATTCTTCGGCATCAATCACCTCGACGGCAATAGCCGCATTGGCGTTGCCGGTCGGCGCGGAGACGATAAAGTCCAAATCGATAGCAAAGAGATCGCCACCGGCCTGGCCGCGACCATCGAGACCGGCACTATGAACTTGGTTAACCTCTGCAACCAATGTCTGCGCCAAAAAGTCAAAGCTGTCGAGTGCTGGGGCCAGAGTCTGAGTGCGAAAATTCATCAGCCCTCCGAGCTCACCATTACTGACTGCACTGGCAACGCGACGATCACCATAGGGCTCGATAATCAGATCGACGCGCCCGGGATCATTGTCATCAAAGTTTACGCCGAGATCATAGTGCAGCTTGCCATCGGTAATAACGCTGCCGGCACTGCTGGCAAGACGAACGGTAACCTGCCCCGAGGTGGACTCGGTAACATGGATCTTGGTGATCTCTGACATCTCACGCAGTAGTTGATCGCGCTGGTCGAGCATCATCGGCGGCTGACTGGCGAGGGTAAGCTTTTTATTAAGCTCTTTGTTCACAAACGCCAGTTTCTCAGACAGGCTGTTTAACTGGTTGACCTGTCTCTCGATACCCTCTCGTGTTTCAGTCTCGACAGCGTTTAACTGGTCGGATAACTCGCGGAATCGTGAAGCCATGCCTTCTGCATCACGGAGGAAACTACTGCGTAAATTAATCGACGCTGGGTCAGCACTCAGCGCGCTGGCGGCGGCAAAAAATTTGTCCATGGCGCTGCTGAGGCCAGAGGCTTCGGAACCCATAATGTCGACTACACGATTGGCGTAATCGATCAAAGGCTGCTGATTGGATAGCTTGCTGCCGCTATCGCGCAGGCTCGACTCAGCAAATTCGTCATAGGCGCGTTCAATATTGTCCAGACGAGCACCGGAACCGACAAACACGGTTCCCTGCTGGCTTGGACTATTTTCCGAGGTCTCGGATATCTGACGCGAATAGCCTTCCGTATTAAGGTTGGCGATATTGTTACTGACGGTGGAAAGGGCTTGACGATACAACTGGGTAGCGCCTGCTCCGATCGATAGAATATCTGCCATAGCCTCCTCCTTTTATCTGTTGTTGACGTGAGTCGTTGTTACTCTTTTAATCGCTGCTGGCACGTAATTAACGTTGCCTCGTCAGTGGCAAAGCGGGTGTTGCAGCACTGCGATCGAGCGTCATCGGCTTGGCTGCTGCGGTATTTTGCAGCGGCATACCAGACATCGGCGTCTGCTCGTAGGCCTCAATGGCCTTGGCCGCAGAGGATCGAGCAGTAACCTGGTCACTCAGCCATTTGCCCATTCCAAAGGTACCCTGCTGGGCCATCACCTGAGAGAGCTCTTCGTGATACATTTGCTCAAAGGTATCGACGTTAGACGAACCCATCAGGTCGCTTTTCATCGGCGCATTGGCTTCACGCATCGACTTAAAAATCATCTGCACAAACATCGCCTCAAACTGCTGACCCACTTCTTGAGCCGCCGCCGCGTCGTCGCGCTTGGCTCGCGCCTTGAGGTTTCCAAGACCGGCGAAATCGAGATAGCTTTTGGCTGAAAGGGTAATGTCCTGCATTTAGATCACCACCAGCTCAGCGCGCAAGCTTCCGGAGCTTTTCAACGCTTCGAGGATCGCTATTAGCGACGACGGCGTTGCACCAACCTGATTGACCGCATCGACAATATCGCGAAGGTCAACGCCCGGCTGGAACAAAAACATCTGGTTATTCGGTTCTTCAACTTCAATATCGGCGTTCGTCACGCCCGCGGTGACGCCGTCACTGAAGGCGTCCGGCTGGCTGATTTCATTGGTTGCTGAAATTTTTACCGAGATCGTGCCATGCGTCACGGCGACCGCGGTCACTCGCACGTTGCGGTTAATCACTGCGGTGCCGGTGCGCGAGTTGATCACAACTCGGGCTGGCGGCTCGCCGGGAGTGACGTCGAGATTTTCAATCATGCTCATAAACGCGACGCGTTGAGAGGAATCTGCCGGCGCCATAACGGCGATGGAGACGCCATCGAGAGCGCTGGCAACGCCGGCACCAAAGGTGGTATTGATCGCCTGGGTAATGGCATTGCTGGTAGAGAAGTCATTGTCCTTTACATTCAGCACGATATATTCCGAGGTGTCGAACGGCGTTTCCACCAGGCGTTCAACGGTCGCACCATTGGGAATGCGCCCGGAGGTCGGCACACCAATGGTCACGCTGGAGCCACCTGCATCTTCGGAAATCCCGGTGACAGTCATTGCGCCCTGAGCCAGTGCGTAGGTCTTGCCATCGACACCGCGCAATTGGGTCATAACCAAGTTGCCGCCGCGAAGGCTTTCGGCAACGCCGATCGCCGACACATTGATGTCAATTCGCTGGCCAGGCTTGGCAAAGGCTGGCATCTCTGCAGTGACCATTACCGCTGCGACATTTTCCAATTTCATTTCTTTCTGGGCATTCTGAGTCGCCAGTGACGCCATAGCATCACCGAGGTCAAAATCGCTCACTGGGCCATCAACACTGACACCCAAACCCGATAGCAGAGTTTTTAAACTCTGTGCAGAAAGTGGCAAATCTTTACCATCGCCCGTTCCCTGAAGACCCACAACTAATCCAAAGCCAACCAGTTTGTTCGAACGAACGCCGGCGACATCGGTGAGGTCCTTGATGCGGTCGGCAGATACGCTAGAGGCTATCAGTGCGCTCATCAGGATGATGATTTTCATTTTTAACATGGTGCCCACTCCTGCAACCGCTTAAAACGGCCAGAATTTAAAGATAAGTCCCGTACCCCAACCCGGCGTTGACGCCTTGGCTAGCGCACCAGTACCGCGATAGGAAATTTGTGCATTGGCAATTCGTCGTGAAAGCACCGTATTGTCGGGCTGAATATCGGCCGGCCGAATAATGCCTTTGACCTGAATAAATTCGCTGCCTTCGGTGAGTGCCAACTGCTTTTCACCGACAATCACTAAATTGCCATTGCTGAGTACTTCAACCACCATCGCAGAGATAGATCCAGTCAATGACGCAGCCTGACCGGCGGTGCCAGTACCGTCACTGCCGACCGTGCCACCATCAAGCTTAAAGTCACTAAAGAATCCGGTGCCGCGACCGATCTTAGCTAGCACAGAGTCTTTTTGGGCTTCGGTGACAACATCATTGGTCGACGCTCGGCTAGTAGAGATATCACTGGTTCGCGATGCTTGAGTGGTCTCACTCAGCAACACTGTAATCAAATCGCCCACCTTGAGGTCGGCGCCTTGGTACGCCCGAAGATCGCCAAACAGGCCCATACCATTATCAAAGATCGCGCCAGTGGCCTGCATTTTTGGTGCCGCAGGCAGCGGTTGTACCGGCGCAAACTCGGCCGTTGGCATCAGGTTAGGCTGAGTCGCGCAGGCGCCCAAATACATCGCTACCGCACTAATCAACACTCTGCGCAAACTGTTCATAAGCTAGCCTTAAAGATTATTGTTCAGGAAGCGCAACATGCCGTCTGCTGCCGAGATTGCCTTGGAGTTGACCTCGTAGGCGCGCTGGGTCTCAATCATATTGACCATCTCTTCGACAACGTTGACATTGGAGGCCTCGAGAGCACCCTGCATCAACATACCCGAGCCATCAGCGCCAGGCAGCACAACGATCGGATCACCACTGGCATTGGTTTGTTGCAGTAAGTTGCGGCCAATTGGCTGCAACCCTGAATTATTGACAAAACGCGACAGCTGCAACTGCCCGATCTGGCTGGAACCACCGCCATTAGCCAGCTCCACAGTAACGGTTCCGTCACGACCAAAGGTTAGACTCGCAGCATTCTGCGGCACAGTGATGGCCGGCAGTATTGATTGGCCGCCAGCCGTGACGACATTGCCCTCAGCAGACAGCTTGAACGATCCATCGCGGGTATAGGCAATAGTGCCGTCAGCCTGCTGAACAGAGAAATAACCGTCACCAGAAATGGCCAGATCCAGCGCATTTTCAGTGGTAATAATATTGCCCTGACCATGTAGCTTTTCGGTTGCGACAACACGGGTACCTGTACCCAGCATTAACCCGGTCGGGGTTTCCGATTCAGCATCGACCTGACCACCGGCGGGAACAATATTTTGATAGAGCAGGTCTTCAAACACCGCGCGATCTTTCTTAAAGCCCGTGGTATTCACGTTAGCCAAATTGTTGGAAATAACCGACATACGAGTCTGCTGAGCAGTCAGGCCGGTTTTAGCAATCCACAGTGAAGCATCCATTATCTTTCTCCTCTTCTCCTAGCCTCTAAGGTCTAAGGAAGTCTCATCATTGTTGAACCAGCCTCATCGATGGACTGGGTTTCTTTAACCAGTTTTAACTGCATTTCAAACTGGCGACTGAAATCTAACATCTTGACCATGGTCTCTATTGGGTTGACATTACTACCTTCGAGAACACCAGAAGAGATACTCACCGGTTTTGGTCCAGTGGGAAAATCCTGTCCTTTAAATGCGGCCGCTCGGGGCTCAAACAAACCGTCTCTGCGGCGCACTAACTCGGTGGTACTGGCATCACGCAACATCAACTGACCGAGTGCAATGGCGTCAGTGTCTGGCTCCGTTGGCAGCTGTGAGAAAACCGTGCCATCTGGACTGATGGTAATCAGGTTGCCGGCTGGCACCGTAATTGGGCCGCCTTCGCCCATTAACAATTCCCCACCTGCATTTTCAAGCACGCCCGTCGCACTGACTCTGAGATCTCCGCGACGAGTGAAGGCAACTTCACCCTCTGGCGTTTGGACGCCCAGTACGGTCTGATCATTCATGGTAATATCCAGAGCGCGCCCAGTGCTGATCGGTGTGCCCGGGGTGAGATTAATCACGTCTTTGATAGTCAATCCCGGCTGAAAACGTGAGTCATGTCCAGGGCCATCAATTTTTACCGCTGACGAGGCAATCTGAAAACTGTCCTTAAAGCCGACTGTCGAAACGTTGGCCAATGCGTTAGTAATGGCCGCTCGCACGACCGATTGACTCTGCATTGCCGACAGTGCTGTATAAGCTAATTTATCCATTTCAGATTCCTCTTACCGCGAGCCTAACTAGGGCATTAACCGCGGATTTGAATAATGGTCTGGGTTAACGATGAACTGGTCTCAATCGCTTTCGCGTTGGCCTGGAAGTTTCGCTGAGCGGTAATCAAGTCAACGAGCTCGGCGGTCAAATCCACGTTGGAACGCTCTCGTGCACCAGCACGAATGGTTCCAAATCCAGCGGCACCCGGCTCACCCAATGTCGCATCACCAGAGACCGATGTGGCGTAGTAACTGGTATCACCGACCTGACGCAGACCCTTTGGGGTGGCAAAGTTGGCGAGAATAATTTTACCCAGAGATTTCTGTGAGCCATTTGAGTAACTGGCGACCACCAGACCGTCATCACCAATATTAACGCCCACCAGATCACCTTCAGGTGCTCCGTTCTGAGACTGACTCAATACCGAGAATGGGCTGTTAAACTGGGTGCTGTTGTCGTAGTTAAGCGTGATATCACCACCAGTGATGCCGGCACTTTCAAGCTTTACACCAGCAACTGGCGAGACCAACGAACCACTGGTATCAAAGGTCAGCTCACCCTTATCGAGGAAGATCGGCGTCCAGTAAGGTACGTCATTGGAGTCAAACTCACCGCCGTCGGTGGTTTCAATCCAGTCGCCATCTTTGGTTTGTGTGACATAAACTGTACTGGTACCCGACATATCAGGGAACAGCTCAATAAAGGTAGAGGCTTCACCAAATCCTGGCGCAATATTCTCAAGACCCCAGTCGGCGTGACCGGCGATCTGGATAAACGAGTTATCGGTGGTCGTTGAGCCAGTAATGCTTAAGGTTTCGGTGGCATCTTGGTACGCAACGGTGATACCAGAAACGGTACGACCTAGCGAGTCAGCCATCAGGTTAATTTTTTCCTGCAAGTGCTCAGTGAAGGTACCGATGGAATAAAGGCCTGCGTCTAGCTCAATTTGCGCCGAGATCGAATCAATAATCACCGTCATCGAGCTGTTGTCAGAATTAACCGAAAACGATTTGCGCGGATCGATACCCATTGGGTTGCCGGTTACAACTGCTGGCGTCGACGCCTGACCACGAACGGCTGGCACGTTATAAATCTGAGAGGTCTCGGGCGCTACTGAATTGCCCAGTTCGGAGATACCGAAAAGGGTTTGCGCCAGTTCAGTGGCACCATCAATTGCCAGACTTGAGGTATCACCGGTGGTACCAGATGAAATTGTGAAGGCGCCTTCAGCATAAGTCACTTTCATTCCGAAACGCTGGTCGCGACTGGCAATAATATTCTCACCATTGGGCAACACACCGCGCAAAAGCACGTCGGCATCATCGGTATCCAAAGGCAACAACGCCGTCCCCATGGTGGTTAGGTCATCTGCGCTAAAGGTACTATCGGCCGGCACGCCGAAAACATCATTGGCGGCATCGCCGCCGTTCAGATATAGCGTATCAGTGGTGCTACCTGTTTGGACGAAACGAAAGCCCTGATTAGCCGGATTATACGTTACCTCGATATCGGAAAAATCATCATTGGCTGCGAGCGCCGCATTGATGGCAAAGGCTAGCGGCTCAGACGCTACCTGGCCATCCCAATCGGCATCCGTCGCTTCGGTCAGCGTGGTATAGGTCGCCAAGATAGTCGGGATATCGAGATCAATTGAGGTGGTGTTGTCGCCGCCGCGATAGATTCGCAGCGTCTGCTGAGTGGTGTCTGAAAAATCAAAGGTGCTGCCGTCACCGAAACGCTCATTGATTACATTGGTCAATTCGAAGGCGATCTCCGCGCCGGACATGGCAACCGTACTGCCAGCCAAATGCTCCAAACCAATGCTGACGTCACTGGAGTCATCAATCGACAGAGTGAACATATCTTCAAGCTCAGCGCGAGTCATGGCACTGAAGTCGACACCATCACTGTTGTTGGTCAGATTCAACGCATCGGCATAGGTAGAATCATCTTCAATGTCTAAGGTGGCGCTAGCGGGTACAGACTGAGTGGGCTCAGAGAGCACGTCGTAGGAATACTTTTTGTATAAAGTACCCTGAGTAATCAAATATTTTTCACTGTCAGCACTGGTGCTCTGTAATTCTAATAACTCTGAGCGCGTCTTCAATTCACCGTACTTGTTAATAAAATACTGGTCGCCAGACGTGTCTGATGATTGGATCAGCGCAGTGTCAACTTCCTGATCGTCGATATAAACATAGGTCTGCCATTTGTTATAAGGCGTCTCAGCAGTTGCATTAGCGGTTTTCACATAGTAAATGGTTGCCAGATTAGCCGAACCCGAGGTGCCATAAACGGTCAAGGATGTCGTCTTATGATAGGTATCAGGCTTGTTGGGATTAAAAGTAGCGGTAATCGGCTCGACCTCAGATGGCAGGTTTAGACCCAACTCAACTTCCGTGGTTGGCAAAAATTCCGACACCGTGGATCGAGGGATCGTCAAGGCGCTGGGATCAATACCAAAGTCGGCCTTGTTGGTCGAATCCACCGGCAGTGATTGCAGGGCCTGGCCGGCACTGTTGACCATCTGGTTCTGCTCATTGAGCATAAACGCGCCGTTGCGAGTATAAATTTTGGTGCCATCCGACGACTCAAGGGGGAAGAAACCGTCACCGGTAATCGCCAAATCCAGAGAGTTTGCAGAGAATTCGATATTACCCTGACTGAACTCCTGACTCACCTCCTTGAGCGAGACGCCTCGACCCACAACACTCGACGCCTTCTCGAGGGGGGAGGTAGCAAAAATATCGCCGAAGTCAGTATCTGAGCGCTTAAAGCCGCCAGTACCCGAGTTAGCAATGTTGTTCGAGGTCACAGCCAGCTGAGTCGTAGCAGCGTTCAATCCTGTTAACGAGGTATAAAATGACATACGTTATTCTCCAATTACCGTTCTAATTTTTCTGTTAAATTCCAATGCGCTCTACATCGGCGAGAGCGACAAAAACGCCATCTCCCACTTCAAGCGAAATTTCCTGTGCTGCTGGATCCCAGCTGACACTTCTAACATCGGCCATTGTAGTGACCGGTACTGTTTCCAATTTACCGTTGATTACCGCACTCGCGGTCATCAGGTAGCCCCCTTCAGGGACAATCTCGCCGCTGCGATCGCGGCCATTCCAGTTCAGTTCAGCGCGACCCGGGAGCTTTCCACCCTGGGTGTCGCGATAAATCAGATCACCCGACTTGGGATCATAAACACTTAAAATTATTGATTCGGCGCCAGACTTAAGGTCGATTGAGCCTTGAGTAATCGCGCCATTACCACCGGTAAAGTGGCCGCCAGCGACCTGCACTTTCTTACCCACCAAGTTTGCACCAGCGACCATTTGCTCCTGGCGCATACCATTGACCATATTGTCGAGCGAGCCCTGCATACCTTTAATACCTTCCAGAGAAGAGAACTCAGCGAGCTGTGAAACAAAGGCTTCGTTTTCCATTGGATCGAGGGGGTTCTGATTCTGCAGCTGCGCCGTAAACAGCGTCAAAAACGCATCCTGGCCCAGTTCATCCTCACCATAACTAACTGCTTTTTGCTGCTCGTTATACTGATCACTGGTCAAGAATGTAGTGTCGGTGACTGTACTTACCATGAGTATTTTCCTTATGCCTTAGTGATGTCTAAGGTGCGCATCATCAGCTCGCGCGCCGTGTTGACCACTTCAACATTGTTTTGATAGCTACGCGCTGCGCCCATCATCTCAACCATTTCGGTGACTTCATTAACATTCGAGCTGTAGACAAAGCCGTCTTCATCAGCCAGCGGATTACCCGGGTCATGCATCTTTTTGTTCGGCGCCTGATCATCCACCATGCCGGCTACTTTCACACCACCGAGGTATTGGTTTCCCTGATCCAGCTGCTGCTGCTGCAACAGCGCTTCGAACACCGGGCGCTTGGCTTTGAATGCGTCCTCTGCCGTTCCACCAATGGTTCCGGCGTTGGCCATATTCGACGCGGTCGAGTTCATGCGCACCATTTGCGCATTCATTGCGGAGGCCGCGATACCAAAAATATTGTCAATTGACATTTCTACTCTCCTCTCAGCGCTTTGCGAACGCTGGAAATATTGCCTTCGATAAAGCGCAGCGTGGCCTGGTATTCGGCAGCCGCTTTACCGTATTTGGCGTGTTCAACGGATATCTCAACGGTGTTACCGTCAACTGCCGTGTTAAAGGGAATGGTGTAAACCATGCCCGCACCGCCAAGACCACCTTGAGCAATATGCCCTGAGTGCGTTGTGCGCATAGCGCCGACGCCCTGAACATTGTTGAGCACATTTTTGAAATCGATATCCCGCGCTTTAAAGCCAGGCGTGTCTGCGTTGGCAATATTCCGCGAAATCACTTCCATGCGCTTGGCCCTAAGGTCCAGCGCCTTCTCGTGTATTCCAAATGCTGCATCAAACATTTTCATATCAGTTCACTAAAATTTTTCTAAAGTTCTTCTAAAGCCTGTCGATCATTTGGTTAGCGGTCAGTGAACGGTTTTGACAAGTAGTCTGAAAAGCGTCACTAAACGAACCCGTGTTCCCAAACAATGCAAAACCGATGCCAAGCAATCGAAACTTGCCACATTTAGTGCTTAAATTGGTTTAATAACAATGTCTTACAAAACCTACTGAAGAAAGTGTATTTGCTATTTGCCACTTTTACGGCATAGCTTTGCCGCCGGCAATTGCCGCATTGTCGGTATTGCGTCACTGAGCTAGAGCCCGCATACTCGCGCCATGCTCAAGCTTATTCGTCTCTTTGCCATGGTTATCTCTACTTGCTTTGCAACAAGCTTTGGCAGCAGTGCTGCCGAGCTAGCGCAAACTGATGAAGGGCTGCTTAACAGCGTTGATGGCAAACATATTCTGGTGTCGCAGACGCAACGTTGGGTTGCGGAGAACCGACAGGTAGAAAAATCGCTTGTCGAGGTAGCGCCATCGGATCGCCGCTTAATGATCCCCAGATGCGCCAGCGCTTTCGCCTTTAGCTACGCCTTTGCCAGTAGCCACAAGACTATTCGTGCAAAATGTCCGGAAACAGGTTGGCAAATCTTTTTGGGTGTGAGCATTCATGAAACAGCCAATGCTCTGCGCTACACACGCAACATTAATACTGGGCAGCAATTAGCCGCTGATGATGTCGAATCAGTCAGCTTGGACCGGCCGATTGCCGGACTGGTAACTGACGTCAGCGACATCAACGGTTACAGTCTCGCACTGGATGTGAGAACTGGCGATCTGGTGATGCAGCATCACCTCTCTGTTAGTGTCGAGGTATTGCAACTGACGCGCAGTGTTTTAGCGGGTGAAATCATCGACAGTCGCGCGGTTGGGGCAATTTCAGCTGCCGCAACGACCATACCTGAGAGCCAAAGACTGTCACTGCGAGAGGTCAATGGCGCCAAAGCCGCAAGAGACTTGGCGCAGGGAACCATTCTTTCGAGTCAGGACTTAAAAACGCGGCATCTGGTTCTGACCACACAGAGCGGACTTAACAGAGGCCAGCCGTTGACTCGCGCTAATACCGCCTTAAAAGAGTTTTATGGCAAGTTGCCCAGCGATACCCTGACCGACTACAGTAGCATTGATCAGATGCAGGCTATCCGAAACCTACCGGCGGGGAGTCTCGTGAGACTGTCCGATCTGACGCCGGTCAATATCATCCGCAAAGGCGAAAATGTTCAACTCACCGTTATCGCGGGCTCGCTTGAGATCAGCATCATGATGCTGGCACTGGAAAATGCGCGATTGGATCAACGTGTGCTGCTGCTAAACCCAGAATCTGGAGAAAAAATTCAGGCTATTGCCTCTGGCGCTGGGCAGGCACGAGGGCTTTAGCGCGCCTATCAGACAACCTACTCTTTATGGTATTGTTGCGGGAGCGTGAATTTAATTGAAATTACCCCTATAGAAAAAATATCTAGTGCCGATATACTGAGAGAGAAGCGGAAAACTTGGGTCAATGAGCCCAAAAGGAAGACGATATGACAGACAGTATTTCAAAATTTGGTCGCAACCCTGTTGAGTTAAACAGCGCCGCAGACAAGTATAAGAACAAAGTGGCTAATGAAGCCTCGACTGAAAAGCCGAGCGTTGAAAAGTTTGCTCCGGCTAATGATGAGGTTATCCTCAGCAAAACAGCGGTAAGCGCATTGGAAACGAGTGACTTTGATGAGGCCAAAGTGGCTAGAATCAAACAGGCTATTGCTGATGGACAATATCCGCTGAATGAGCGACGCATTGCAGAAAGCTTTGTCGCAATAGA
>JAFMBY010000005.1 GCA_017858135.1 Porticoccaceae bacterium
ACATAAAGCCTAAGGATATTAGGCCTACAGTGATAAATACGATGCCCAGCCCCTGCAGGCCTTCTGGAATATCGCTATATTTTAATTTTTCTCGAATTCCGGCGAGAACGACGATTGCCAAGGCCCAAGAGGTACCGGAGCCAAAGCCGTAAACCACACTTTCGGTGAAGTTGTAACCGCGCTCAGCCATCAACAAAGAGCCACCAAGAATGGCACAGTTCACGGTAATCAGCGGCAGAAACACGCCGAGGGCGTTGTACAGTGCCGGCACATACTTGTCGAGAAACATTTCCAGTATCTGCACGATGGCGGCGATAACACCGATAAAACACAGGTAGACCAAAAAGCTCAGATCAACATCTGGCAGACCGGCCCAAGCCAGTGCGCCATCGGATAACAGGTAACCAAGCAGCAGGTTGTTTACTGGTACGGTAATGGTCTGTACTACGATCACTGCAATACCCAAACCGAATGCTGCATTGATCTTCTTCGACAGCGCCAGGTAGGTACACATACCCAAGAACAGACTCAGGGCAATGTTGTCGATAAAGATCGAGCGGACTAACAAACTCAAATAATATTCCATTACGCAACCTCGCTCGAACGGCTATTCGCGGTGATCTTAAAGTCCGGCTGTTCTACCTGATCCTTCTTGCTGACGCGAAGAACCCAGATAAACAGACCAATTAAGAAGAAGGCGCTGGGGGGCATCAACATCATGCCGTTGGCAACATACCAGCCACCGTCGGTGCTGACCTGGAGGACTTCGTAGCCCCACAACTTGCCGGCACCAAACAGTTCACGAAAGAATGCGACAATCATCAGTACCACACTGTAACCGAGACCATTGCCTATACCGTCTAAGAAGCTCGGCAGCGGTGGGTTTTTCATGGCAAAGGCTTCAGCGCGACCCATCACAATACAGTTGGTAATAATCAGTCCAACAAAGACCGACAGCTGCTTGCTGATATCGTAGGCCACGGCCTTGAGCACCTGGTCGACAACAATTACCAGCGAGGCAATGATGGTCATCTGCACAATAATACGGATGCTATTGGGAATATGGTTGCGAATAAGCGACACAAACAGGTTTGAAAATGCGGTTACCACGGTCAGTGCCAAGCACATTACAAAAGCGACCTTCATACTTGAGGTCACGGCCAGTGCAGAACAGATACCCAGTATCTGCAGTGCAATGGGATTGTTGGTGAATACAGGCTCGAGTAGCGTATCTTTCATCTTAGCCATGGATTATGCCTCCCCTGTTTTCAAATGACTTATCAGTGGTGAGAACCCTGAATCACCCAGCCAGTAGCGCACCAGATTATCCACACCACGAGTGGTTAAGGTCGCACCGGCGAGACCATCGATCTGAGACTCGGAACCTGCACGGTTCATATCCGCCTTACCTTTTAATACAGTGATCGCCAAGTCGCCGGCGTTGTAGGCTTTCTTGCCCACCCAGCTGGCTTTCCATTTAGGGTTGTCAATCTCACCACCGAGACCCGGCGTTTCGGCATGCTCATAAAAACCAATACCGGCAACAGTCTCGAGATCGGATTCCAGAGCGATAAAGCCGTACAGCGTTGACCAAAGACCATAGCCTTTGATCGGCAGAATGATTTTCTCAAGACCCTGCTCGCCTTCCACTATGTAGACAGTGGCGAAATTGGCACGACGCTTAATCTTGGCAATATCTTCGTCACCGGAAAGAGCGACCGACTGTGCCGGATCTTTAGAGGCTTTGCGCTGATCATAGACAGCGGGGTCAACTGCATCGCTAAAGCGACCCGTTTCCATATCGACAATACGGGTCGTAATCTGCTGAAACTGAGTCTCAACATCAATACCGGCTTTTAATAAGCCCGCAGAGGCGAGAATATTGGTTTTTAAATCCAATACCTTATTCGCGTCCTGCATCGGTCGCAGTATCACCGCGGCGCTGGATACGACTACTGCGCAGACAACGCAGAGCAGTGCGGCAACGCCAAACGTTTTCTTAATAGAGTCACTAGCCACGGGCTAATCTCCTTTTGATATTTCCTTGAACCACAGCATGATCGAACAGTGGTGCAAACAGGTTGGCAAACAGAATCGCCAGCATCATGCCCTCTGGGAAAGCCGGGTTAACCACACGAATCAAGATCACCATGACACCGATCAGCATGCCATACCAGAACTTGCCGGTGTTGGTCATTGCTGCAGATACGGGGTCGGTAGCCATAAAGATTGCGCCGAAGGCAAATCCGCCGATCACCCAGTGCCAGTAGAATGGCAAGGCAAACATTGGGTTGGTGGAGTCAATCGTGTTAAACAGCATCGACAGCAGTGCCGAGCCCAGTAGAACACCACCAACGATGCGCCATGAAGCAATACGCATCACCAGCAGCACCACGCCGCCGAGCATAATGGCTAGGGTCGATGTTTCACCGATGGAGCCGTGAATAGTACCGATAAAGGCTGACATCCAGGTTACGCTCTGCTCGAGACCCGCCATACCCGCAGTAGCCGCCACAGACAACATGGTTGCGCCAGTGTAACCGTCGACCGCAGTCCATACCGCGTCACCAGACATATAGGCTGGGTAGGCAAAGTAAAGGAATGCGCGACCGGTGAGGGCTGGGTTGAGGAAGTTCTTACCGGTGCCGCCGAATACTTCCTTACCAATGACAATACCGAAGCTGATACCTACAGCGACCATCCACAGCGGCAGATCAGGAGGACAGCAAAGAGCAAAGAGTACCGAGGTGACAAAGAAGCCTTCGTTGACTTCGTGGCCGCGAACACTGGCAAACAAGACTTCCCAGAAACCGCCGACTATAAAGGTAACCATGTATATAGGTAGAAAGTAAGCCGCACCGTGAACTAGGTTGTCCCAGACACTGGTCGGATCGTAACCGGCTAACATGGCGATAAACACACCGCGCCCGCCTTCCTGAGCCAACATGCCCATTTCCAGCATGATGGTATTGGCCTGAAAGCCGACGTTCCACATACCAAAGAACATAGTTGGGAAGGTCGCCATCCAAACCGTGATCATGACCCGCTTAAGGTCGATGGAATCACGCACATGGGAACTGTTCTTAGTTACATCTGATGGCTTAAATAAAGCGGTATCAACCGCTTCGTAAAGTGCATACCATTTTTCCCACTTGCCGCCTTTGTGGAAATTAGGTTCTAACTTATCGAGAAGATTACGTAACATGGTCTTAACCCTCCTTCTCTATTTTGGTCAAATTATCACGCAGGATTGGGCCGTACTCGTGCTTGCCTACACAGACATAGCTGTAGAGGCCGACATCGTCTTCGTCCAATTCCAGACAACCGAGTTTCTGTGCCATTTCCGTGTCACCAACAATCAGTGATCGCAACAGCTGAACCGGCAAGATATCCAGAGCAGTGACATCTTCGTAGCCACCTACAGGCACCATGGCGCGCTCGCTGCCGTTAGTGCTGGAGGTCATATTGAAAAGTTTCTTGCTCAGGGAGGAAACAAAGATCGGTAGTGCTGAGTGCTTATCAAAGCCCGCTCTCAGATAGTGCAGGAAGTCGCGCTCGCGGCCTTCACGGATAACCGAGACCTGGCTGTGATAGCGGCCCAAAAAGGCGAACTCTCCGGCGGCTTTGCGACCCGATAGAACAGAACCGGAAATCACTCGATTCTCATCGTCCTTCAGTTCACCAATCACAAGCTGGTTAAGGTTGGCACCCAATTGCGTTTTAAGCAGTCTCGGCTTGTTGACCTGAGGGCCGGCCAATGCAACAACTCTAGTACTGTCAATTGCGCCGCTAGTAAACAGAGCACCGATAGCAATCACATCTTGATAACCAATGGTCCAAACGGTTTTCTCAGCGCTGACAGGATCAATAAAGTGAATATGGGTTCCGGCGAGACCTGCTGGATGGGGACCAGCAAAGCTGTGAGCCTGAACACCATCAATCGCATCGCCAACTACCGTTGCATCAGCTGCACTGCAAAGATGCACCGGGCCATCGGTCAAACGTGTCAGCACGGTTAAGCCATTGGCAAAGTCATCGCTGCGTTGAGCAATAATCGGGGCTGGGTCAGCCGCCAGTGGATTAGTATCCATGGCGGTAACAAAAATAGATGAGGGACTGGATTCTGGCGCCGGCACTCGAGCAAAAGGACGTGTACGCAATGACACCCACTGGCCAGAGTTAACCAGATTCTCAACCACTAGACTGCGATCCAGCGAAGCGAGCTGGTCTGAGCTGTATTGAGCAAAGCTTTCAGCCTCTGTGCCGTCTATATCAATCACTAACGACTGAAACACGCGTCGCTCGCCGCGATTAATGGCGACAACAACCCCTGCTGCAGGAGCCGTGTACTTAACGCCGGTGGTTTTTTTATCGGTAAACAGTAACTGACCCAACTTGACGCGATCACCTTCGCGCACAGCCATGGTTGGCTTCATGCCTGGATAGTCAAAACCGACTACCGCAACCTGGCCTATCACTGGGCCATCGTGAACAACCTGCTCTGGGTTACCAGCGATGGGCAGGTCTAATCCGCGACGGATTTTTATCATAGGAGATACCTAATACTCAAAAATTGATATTTGGACTGTCAAACTGAATCGTCACAAGGTGGACAATTTAGGCCCGTCCTGCGGAGAAATTCAGTTTAGTGTCAGCACACAGAGGGAGTGCAATGTGTACCGCTTAAAGATCGGCGGGATTATAAAGGTCTCGGCGCTGTGATTCCAGTCTGAAAGCGGCCAGAACAGCTAAACTTGCCATTATCTCGATAATTTATTTTAGCGGATTAGCGATTTCATCGAAGCGGCTGAGTAATACTAAAGGCGCTGGCTTCGGAGGCTCGACGCAGTGGCTGCGCCGAACCCCAAAACCCGGGAGTAATTGTCTCACTTAAGACGACTGCACCTTACTCGGATAACTCGGCCAGCTGACGCCGGCAAATTTTTCCAGACAGCGAACTACCTGGCAGCTATAACCAAATTCATTATCGTACCAGCAATAAAGTACACAGCTATTACCGTCGACAATGGTGGCCTGCGAATCCAGCACACAGGCCTGACGCGAACCAACGAAATCAGTGGAGACCGCCTCAGTCGAAATGGTGTAGCCAATTTGCTGCTGCAACTCAGAGTGCAGTGCTTTTTGGCGCATAAATTCATTTAGCTCTTCAACGCTAGTCTCACGCCCCAACTGTAGATTGAGGATCGCCATTGAAACATTGGGAGTCGGCACCCGAATCGCATTACCGGTCAACTTACCTTTGAGCTCGGGTATGGCTTTCGCCACTGCTTTGGCCGCACCGGTGGACGTCAACACCATATTCAGCGCCGCACTGCGACCGCGACGCTCGCCTTTGTGGTAGTTGTCGATCAAGTTCTGATCGTTGGTATAGGCATGGACGGTTTCGACGTGCCCGCTCTTAATTCCATATTCATCGAGCAGGCACTTGAGCACCGGCACAATGGCATTGGTCGTGCAGGAAGCGGCAGAGATAATCTTGCGATCAGGCGTAATTTCACTGTCATTGACCCCATAGACAATATTGGGAATATCATCACCAGCAGGTGCGGTCAGCAAGACTTTAGAGGCGCCCGGACGCAAATGGCCGCCGAGGCCAGCATTATCTTTCCAGACACCGGTATTATCGACAATTAATGCGTTGTTAATGCCGTACTCGGTATAGTCAATTTCTTCCGGCGAGTTGGCGTAGATCACCTTGACCGGATTGCCGTTGATCACCAGCATATTCTCTTCCTCGAGCGCACGAATCGTTCCCTTGAAGGAGCCATGTACCGAGTCGCGACGCAATAAAGCGGCACGTTTTTCCAGATCATTGTCGACCTTGCCTTTGCGAATAACGATCGCGCGCAGACGCAACACATCACCGCCACCCGCCTTATCAATTAAGATTCGCGCGACCAAACGACCGATGCGTCCAAAGCCATAGAGCACCACATCCTGAGGCTGCGGCAGTGGCTTGATATCAGAGCCGATAATATCTTTCAGCTCCTCGGCAACAAACTCATCAATGCTGCGACCATTGCCAATACTCTGAAACTTAACCACCATTTTGCCCAGATCGATATGCGCAGGCCCAAGGTGCAAACGGGCAATAGCTTCGATCATCGGTGAGGAGTCAAATTCAGACAATTCATTCTGCTCGACCTGACGTACACGGCGATGGGATTTCATCAAGTCGGTGACCGACTTGTTCACCATGCTGTTGCCATACATATAGGTCGACACATTGCGTTCGCGATAGAGCTTGCCAATAATCGGGATCATGCCCTCGGCAAGTGCTTCACGCTGTTTCCAATCTTTAAAAAAATCGTCGGGGAGGGGTCTCTTCTGGTCAGTCACTGGCCGGTCCTTTTAACGCAGTTTTGTGGGGATCGTTATTATCGTAAAGATTAGCCACACAAACAACAAAGAACAACTTTCGACCCGCTTATACAGACTATTGCCTCTATCTATCAATAGCCGACCGCGAGTAAAATAGCGCGCGCGGCACCCCACGTGCACCATTGGCGCAACCTAAACGCAATATTTAAACGATTATGTAGGTGTTATGACAGTTTCAACTTCGGCGACAGTATCAAATTCGGCATCACTTCTGAATTTGGGCTTAAGCGCCAGGCCAGGCGATAAAAATTATTGGGGTGAGCTACAAGCTGCTGGTCGTGCACTGGCCATCGCAGAAGCCGCGCAACAATTTGACGGACTCAGCGTACTGGTCACCGAAACTGCGCGCGAGGCATCGGCTCAGAGCCGGGCACTGGCATTTTTCAGTGCTCAGCAACAACTGCCGATCCTCAACTTCCCGGACTGGGAAACTCTACCCTACGATATTTTCTCGCCGCATCAGGATATTGTCTCGGCGCGCCTGCAGACGCTCTCCAATCTGCCCAATGCGCAACACGCCTTATTAATCGTGCCGCTACCGACGCTGATGCACCGACTGGCACCGACTGATTTTATTGCCTCAAGAACATTTGCCTATCGCGTCGGCGAACTGCTCGACCGCGACCAACTTCAACAACAGTTATCCCGTGCCGGCTACAACCGTGTCGATACGGTTTATGAGCATGGCGAATACGCCTTCCGCGGTTCGCTGATCGATATTTATCCAATGGGCGCCAAGCGGCCTTTTCGTATTGACCTGCTCGATGACGAGATCGAGAGCCTGCGGTTATTCGATTCAGAGTCGCAGCGAACCTCTGAAAATGTCAGTCAGATTGAGTTGCTCCCGGCGCGTGAATTTCCCCTCGACAAACCGGCCTGTAACCAATTTTTAAATAACTGGCACACACACTTTGATCAGGACCCAAGTAAATGTCCGGTCTACCGAGATATCAAAGATGGCATCGCACCACAGGGCATCGAATACTACCTGAGCCTGTTTTTTGATCAAACGGCCAGCCTCTTCGACTACCTGCCCGAGAAGGTACAACTGTTTAGCCATGTTGGAATTGAAGATGCCGCTCTCGCCTTCTGGCAGGATACCAATGCCCGCTATGCCGAATATGGGGTTGATCCGACACGTCCGATCTTGCCGCCGAAAGAGCTGTTTCTCGGTGTGGAAGAGGTTTTTCACCAAATTAAACAGCTTCCGCGTACCGAGATTGACCGACAGCCGAGCAAAGCGGGCGCCGGCAGTGTCAACTTCAATCTACGCGCGGTACCCGATGTCGCGGTTAATTCCAAACTCAGCAATCCACTATCGAAACTACAGGAGTTTCTCGATGGTTTCAGTGGTCGCGTTTTATTTTGCGCCGAATCAGCCGGACGCCGCGAAGTCCTCGCTGGGCTACTAAAGAAAATCAATGTGATCGCCACTGAGGTAGACAACTGGCAGGCATTTATTGACAGCAGCGAACGCTTCTCGGTTACCACTTACCCTATCGATCAAGGTGTCTACTGCCCAGACCAACACATCTGCCTGATCACTGAGGGCGAACTGTTTGGTCAACAGGTGATGCAGCGTCGGCGTCGTTCCAAGGCATCCGAGTCGCCCGACCATATTTTCAAAAGTTTGGCTGAGCTACAACACGGTGCCCCAGTGGTACATATGGATCATGGCGTCGGCCGCTTTCAAGGCTTGGTGACTCTCGAGGTCGATAAGTCGGTGCAGGAATTTCTGATGCTGGTCTATGCCAATGATGCCAAACTCTACGTTCCGGTGTCGTCGCTGCATCTGATCAGCCGTTTTGGCGGCAGTGATCAGTCAATGGCGCCGCTGCACAAACTCGGCACCGACAAATGGAACAAGGCCAAAGAGAAAGCCGCCAAACAGGTGCGCGACACCGCCGTAGAACTGCTCGATATCTACGCTCGACGAGCGGCGCGTCAAGGCTTCGCCTGTGACAACAATGAAGAGGATTACCGCAAGTTCAGTGGCGAGTTTCCGTTTGAAGAAACTGCCGATCAACTTGAGGCCATCGAGGCCGTGCACCGCGACCTGCTCAGCCCGCAACCTATGGACCGACTGGTTTGTGGCGATGTCGGCTTCGGTAAAACCGAAGTCGCCATGCGCGCCGCGTTTACTGCCGTCTCCAGCAGCAAGCAGGTCGTCATTTTGGTACCCACCACACTGCTTGCCCACCAGCATCTGCAAAACTTTCGCGACCGCTTTGCCAACTGGCCGGTGACTATTGAAGAACTCTCACGCTTTCGCACAGCACAGGAACAAGAGCAGGTGATTGCTGCGACCGAGAGCGGCAAAGTAGATATTCTTATCAGCACGCACAAATTACTCCACGCGCAGATCGACTTTAAACGCTTGGGGCTGCTGATCATTGACGAAGAACACCGCTTCGGTGTGCGTCAAAAAGATAAAATTAAATCCCTGCGCAGCTCAGTCGATATTCTTACCATGACCGCGACACCGATTCCGCGCACACTTAATTTATCCATGCATGCGGTGCGCGATCTGTCGATTATCGCCACACCGCCAGCGCGGCGCCTGTCGGTCAAAACGTTTATTCGGCAGCAGGAGGACCGCGTTACCCGCGAGGCGGTGCTGCGTGAAATTTTGCGCGGCGGTCAGGTTTACTTTTTGCACAACGATGTCAAAAGTATTCAGCGTACCGCTGACGAACTGCAGCAACTAGTGCCGGAGGCACGCATCAATACGGCCCATGGACAGATGCGTGAGCGCGAACTGGAACAGGTGATGTCGGACTTTTATCACCAGCGTTTTAATGTGCTGGTCTGCACCACCATTATTGAAACCGGCATCGATATACCCAGCGCCAACACCATTCTGATTGAGCGCGCAGATAAATTTGGTCTGGCCCAGCTGCATCAATTGCGCGGTCGCGTGGGACGCTCTCACCACCAGGCCTATGCCTACTTATTGACCCCGCCGCCGAAAGCGATGACGGCCGATGCACTGAAACGATTGGAAGCCATTTCAGCCGCAGACCATCTCGGCTCTGGATTTACCCTGGCGACCAATGATCTGGAAATTCGCGGCGCCGGCGAACTGCTCGGTGAAGAGCAGAGTGGCCATATTCAGGCGATTGGCTTTACCCTTTATCTGGAGATGTTGGAACGCGCGGTGAATGCCATCAAATCAGGCAAACAGCCAGAACTTGGCTCTGCTTTGGATCAGGGTATCGAGGTCAACCTGCACCTGCCGGCGTTGATTCCCGACGACTACCTGCCCGACGTCAACATGCGTCTGACGCTGTATAAGCGTCTCGCTAACTGCCAAACTGACAGAGATCTGTATGAATTACAGGTCGAGATGATCGATCGCTTTGGGCTCTTGCCGGACCCGCTTAAAACCTTATTTGAGCTGGCCAAACTGCGGCAAACAGGCGAACGACTTGGCCTGTTAAAAATTGAAGCGGGGCCCAATGGCGGAAGACTCAAATTTAGCGCCAGCACTCAGGTAGAACCGATAACCATTATCAAAATGGTTCAGGCACAGCCGAGTACATTCCGCTTGCAAAATAATGATCAACTGAGTTTCACTATGGCGATGGAAAGTGCTGAAGAGCGTGTCGACAAGTTAACCGATATTCTCGATCAACTGATGCCCGTCGAGGACGATAGTTGAGACCACAGCAGGACCGCGACAGCAAAGGATTTATAACAATGACGACTGACAATCAACAGGAACAATCGCGAGGAGTCATCGGCTTCTGGGTTTGCCTGTTATCGCTGATCAGCGGTCTGTGTGTCGCTCAGCAAGACAACAACCTGCAGACTGAAGACGGCGCGTCCTGGTATCAGGTTGAAGTGATTATCTTCACACAGCAGGGCTATATCGGTGAAGAGCAACCGCCAAGAACGTACAGCCTCGACTTTGCGGAAAATAGCCTCGAACTGATCGACGCCGATCAATTTAGAGAGCACAATTTCCCACTTGCCACCAGCGCTGTTATCTCCTTGCCTGCCGAGGGAGCAACCCCTTCTGTCATTGTTGACGATCCAGCGCCCATGAATACTGCGCAGGCAGTGCCTGGCGAGCTGGCACTGAACGCAGAAGAACAGAACCCACCCGACGAATATGATCTAGCTCGCATCAATGCAGAGGACGCTGTCTTTCTGGCTGAAAATCTCATCCAAAGCCAGACCGAGGCCAAACAAGAATATATTCCAGAATATGAGAAAACCTTCGTTAAACTGCAGCGCGATGTGCGCAATCTCAATGAAAGTTCTGCCGCCTTGGATCGCCAGAGTCAATACAACGTCGTCTTTCACGAAGCTTGGCGCTTTGAGGCAGATGAAAACGGCGAGGATCCCTGGGTTCTTATCAAGGCCGGCAAACCATTTCTCGATCGCTTCGAGCTTGAAGGCAGCTTGCGGTTTTACAAGTCGCGTTTCTTACACTTTCAGTCCGATCTCTGGCTATTGGAATTTGATCAACAAAACGATTCAGCGAACATGGTCGAACTGCCAGAATTCCCACTGCAAGCAGAGCCGACATTATCGGACCAACATATCATCGGTGAAATCCAGTTTGATCCAGCTAGTGTGGCAAACTTCTTTGTTGACGCCGCCGCGAACATTGACCCCTCTAACAGTGAATCACAGATAGTCGCGATAGAGGAACAGCCTAGACAATACCCGCTCAAGTCGCTGTGGACATTTGATCAATCGAAGCGTCTCGAAGAACAGCAGAGCTACTATATTGACCACCCCAAAATGGGCATTCTGTTGACTATCGCCCCCTATCAGCCAGAGCCGCTCAACCCACCCCCAGAAGAGACACTACCGGACGCGCAGTAGACTACTGCTCTGCACCCTGCTGATGCGTATCAGGCAGAGCCGTTAACGTTTGGCTTAACGTCTGATTTAAGTCCTGATCGACAAAAATCAAATTGGTCACATCAAAGCCAAGCGTTTCAGCACTGTGTAGAAACTGATTTTTTAGCGTCTCGCTAATCGTTGGCGTGCGCGACAGCAACCATAGGTAATTGCTGTTATTACCTGAGACAAAGGCATACTGATAGTCCGCTGAATCTAACTCAAAGACGATATAAGAGCCATAAAACGGCCCAAAGAAAGACACCTTGAGATGTGCTGGCTGATTATCTTTCACCCGGTACGCCCTGCCCTCGGCTTGCTGCCAGACGCCTTCTTCCGCAGAGTAGCCGCGATTGATCACGCGGATGCCGCCATCCTCGCGCATTGAATAGTCTGCCGTGACATGGCTTAAACCTCGCTCAAACGAGTGATCGAGTCGCGCCACTTCGTACCAGGTTCCCAGATAGCGCTGAGTATCCAACTGATCCACCGGCAATACACCTTCAGGTCTGCCAAGACAGCTGGCCAGCGCAGCGCAACTGAGTAAAATACCGATCCGCACAATCATATTTTCAACCACATTTAATTTATCAAACTGAAAACACGATTATAGAGCAAATTGCCGTTAGTACTTCCACGAGAGGTTTAAAAAATATCGGCAGTCGGACGACAGGGTGGGCTCATTGGCGACATCATCCTGCCAGTATCGGTCCAACAGCCAAATACCTAGGCCGACAAACAGCATATGGATATTGATGTGGCTGATAGCCGTGTTAGTGATTATGACCAGCAGCGGAATGGCCATTAACAGACATCCAAGCAGTAGGTAATTGCTGAAAATATCTCGACTAAAATCTTGATTAGAATCTTGATGAAAAGCCTTTGCGATTATGCTCAGTCCGAGACGACGCGCCAACAGATAAACAATCAGCACAAGTCCAGCAGCAGGCAACAGTGCATTCACCGAATCAGTCATGAGCAAAGCAATATTTTTCTGCACAGCTGCAGGTGCAATAAATGGATACATCAGCATATCGCCAGCTAACAGCCAGTAGCAAATAAAATACCCCAGTGCGAGCAGGCGCACCAGATTACTGTAGAGACCGGCAAAAAATATTAATGAGATCATGCAACTGTAAATTAATAATGCCAAATAGCTAACCTCATCAATCAACCACCAACCTGCCGATGCTGAGACAATTAATAGCGGCGCACCGACACAGAACAGCACATCGGCCAATAGATAGAGATTAATATAAAACCAGCGCAATACAGCGCTAGTGAGAGCCCTAAGGTTAGCCGATTCATGGACTATATAGGCGCCGATAGCGGTACCCTTCCACCACTGCTTAATACTGTTGCCAGTCTGCTTTAGAGTTGAGCTACGCGATAATATAATCAGCAACAATAGCGACCAGACTTGACTTTGCTTGCAAATCGCAACCAAACCACCGAGGCCTCCTGCCATATAGTCGATCAGCACGATGCCGAGCAAACTCCATGCACCAATAACCACTAAGACCGCGAGTGCGCGCTTCAGATAAGAGAACACCGCTAATGCCCAGCGCCGCTATGGGCGCAATAAGCTGCTATTAACAATGGATTAATAAAATGATTGATCTCACTGATGTGAGACGTTGCACACGAGACAGTAGCGTTTGAATTGAGCGCACTAGCCCCAGTAATGGGCCCAGTAGAAAATGGCGAGCAGAAACTCTGGTACGCGAAAAATACTGTCAAATCCATGACATGATCTCCTTATCCTGCGCAGACTATGTTTAGCTGCGCAATCCCTTTTCAGCATTCACTGAAACATCCCCCACACATCCCTGTTGTTTGCTAGATGATACTCAACGAGATAGTACTCAACGAGACACATCCTTATAGACTGTAGTTAACTCGTCGAAACTATTCCAAGGTTTTTTCCCAACATCTAACAACCCATGATTTAGACCGGCTAAATCTGTTTTAATCGGTGATTCCCCTCTCGCCTAAGCGCTCTCAGCACTATTGAACTTCTGCCTACTGCCCCTTTGCATCACTCACTTCAACACCTGCCGGAATGTGCAGTGTCGACGTTGGAAAGGCAACTTCCGCCTGATTTGCGGCAATAATATCAGCCACTTTTAGTAACACGTCCTGCTTAACCTGATGGTAAGTTGCCCAATCAGTGGTCTTGGTGAACACATAGATAAAAAAGTCTAGGGAGCTGGCAGCAAATTTATTAAAGTTGACCATCATAGTCTGCTTGGTATCAATATCCGGATGCGCGATGAGCATGGCCTTTACCTGATCGACAATCGCATTGACCTGTTGCAGGTCATCATAGCGAACGCCAATGGTTTCGTAGATCCTGCGGTTGGTCATACGAGAAGGATTCTCAACCGAAATATTGGCAAAGACAGCATTGGGGATGTACAGCGGACGCTTATCAAAGGTTCTTATCCTCGTCAGTCGCCAGCCGATATCCTCAACCGTGCCCTCGATCTCTTTGTCGGGAGAACGCACCCAGTCACCGACCGAAAATGGCCGATCCAGGTAAATCATCAAGCCGCCAAAAAAGTTCGCCAGCAGATCCTTGGCAGCAAAGCCCATGGCAATGCCACCGATGCCGCCAAATGCCAGCAGACCGGAGATGCTGTAGCCAAAAAGCTGCATGGCGATTAATACGCCGGTAATAATGACCGCTGCTCGCAGCAATTTACCTACTGCGCGTACCGTGGTTTCATCCAGCGGCTTGGCAATATAGTCTGGGTGCACCAAATTGCGTTCGGCGCGCTTAATAAAGTTAGTCAGAAAGAGTACCGCCAAAAAAATCAGCGCGAGGCGATTAATCGGGTCGACCAGATTATAGAGCCCTGAGTTCATCTTCTGCGCGGCAATGCCGGCAGCAAAGTTGACACCCAAAATCCAGGCAAGCCAGATAAGCGGCCGCCTGCACGCCTCAATCAAGGCGTCGTCCCATACCGTCTGCGTCTTCGACGCCTGCGCCTCGAGCTTATCGACAATACGGTTAATCGCATAACCAGCAGTCAAAGCCAGAACCACGATAACAAACAGCTCCAACACCCAGAGATACTGCTCACCTGTCAAATTGACCAACCAGCTTTCTATATTTTTCATTCGCCCAACCTACTCTGTCTTTGTCTCTAATTATTGGCCGCCAAACCATGCAGCTGCGCCATGGTAGCAACTCTTCTCGGATCATTCTCTAACTGTGCCCACGAGCGCGACATTGTTTTCATCATCGCGCCGATCCTCGCACTGCCTTCGATCTCACGCTCATTCATATAATCCAGCACCTCGAGTGCACCAGCCCGATCATTACAGACCAGAATCATGTCGCAACCGGCATCGAGCGCAAGTTCAGCCTTCTGCACATAGCCTCCGGCAACGTCTGCACCCTTCATGGCCAGATCATCACTGAAGATCACCCCTGTAAAGCCGAGTTGACCGCGCAGAATATCCTCTAGCCAGAAACGTGAAAATCCTACCGAGTCGGGATCAATCTGGGGAAAAGTGATATGCGCAGGCATCATGCCACCAAGCTTGCTTGCTAACGCGACAAAAGGCACAAGATCGTGCTCACTGAGCTGAGTCCAGCTGCGCCGATCTACTGGTGCCTCAAGGTGGCTGTCGGCAAAAATACCGCCGTGGCCGGGAAAGTGCTTGCCGGTCGCCGTCATGCCAGCTTCATTCATCCCATCAATAAAGGCCGCAGCAATGTCGGTAACCAACTCAGGCTGATCCGAGAATGCTCGATCGCCGATAATACTGCTGGTGTCACGATCCACATCCAGCACCGGAGCAAAACTTATGTCGAGTCCGCAGGCAATCACTTCAGATGCCATTAACCAACCGCAGTCGCGAGCTAGCCTCAGCCCTGCCGATCTATTTGCAATCATTAAATCGCCCAAATGCTGCATCGGCGGCAGCCGCGTAAAACCCTCTTTAAAACGCTGCACCCTACCGCCCTCCTGGTCTACGGCGATCAATAGCTGCGGCGCCACAGCTCGTATCTGTGACACCAATGACTGCACCTGCTGCCGGCTCTCTACATTGCGCGCAAACAAAATCACGCCTCCGACGTGGGGGTTTTGTAATAAACTGCGCTCATCGTCCATCAGTGATGTGCTCGCCAGATCGAGCATAAGGCGTCCGTGTAGGGTATTGCTCATAAACATGTCCATGGAAATCGGTAAATTTGACGCTCAGCTATCTGCCGGCCGACGATCGACCCGCAGTTTTTAGAAAACTTTATTCTTTCACAAAGCGCCGCTATTCCATAAGGAAATTTGGTGCCCGGCTAATCTTACCGACTTTAAAAATTATTACTAAGAGTTCCAGTTAGTTATCACTATAAACTCAAGCAGCCTGTGGAGTTACCCGCGTAACTGATGCACTAATCCTGTCAATGGCGAAGGTGCACAAACGTTGGCATGGTGCTAACTTTGCAAATGGAAAAAAATGGCAAAGGAGGAAAGTCATGGCTAAAAGTGTTCCGATTATCAATCAACTGTATCAAGATATAGCCATCAACAGGACCTTTGAAGTGCTCGATATCGATGAGTATGAAGCAGTGATGGACTTGCGCTACGATAATGGCGAGGTCCATCAAATTAGTCTTCGTGACTGGTCGAAAATGGTGGTGATGCCAGCACGTGAGCCTGCTGTCTGGACACCAATATTGCGACTCAGCGATGACGACGAGATGCACGCAACCTGTGGCGATATCGAGCGATCTATTCAGGCAGATTATTTATTTGGCTGGGATGAGTTCTAACGAGAGCCTGTTTGAAAGCAGCCGAGTCAATCGCCTTTAGCGCTAGCTGGTGCGTCCACAATCCGCTCACATCGGGGTCACCACCCTCGATTGTGAGCTCTGACTTGGTTTTTTTGAGTTCAGGATTGGGACAATCGCACTCTATTCGTCTGCAGCAAATTCCCCCATACGAATATGTTTAAGAATCACTTGGGCAGCCTCGGCAGCATTATCCACCACCTCGAAAAGATTGAGTTCAGCAGACGTCAAACAACCCTCTGACAACATTCGCTCCTGCATCCAATCAACGAGTCCTTGCCAAAATGATCGCCCCACAAGAACGATGGGGAAGGCCTGCACTTTGTGCGTTTGCACCAGGGTCAATGCCTCGAACAGTTCGTCTAAGGTGCCAAAGCCACCAGGGAAAATCACAAAACCAACGGCATGTTTAACAAACAGGTACTTGCGCACAAAAAAGTAGCGAAAGTCGAGGCCAATATCTTGATAGGGGTTCGGTGTCTGCTCAAAGGGCAGATCAATATTTAATCCCACTGAGGGTGTCGGTGTGGCAAAACAACCTCGGTTGGCTCCCTCCATTATGCCTGGACCGCCGCCCGTTATAACCGGTATATTTTCTTCGCCAAGCAACTTGCCCAGTAACTGCGCCTCTCGATAATAACGATTAGTGGAATCTAATCGCGCACCCCCAAACACTGTTACCGCTGCCCCTAACTTGAGTAATTTGTCAGTGCCATCAACTAATTCAGACTGTATACGCAGCACGCGCCACGCTTCTTGTACTTTTGCTTCGAGCATAAAAATCTCCTTTTTATCACCTAAATATAGATTAACTTGCGCTAACATGATTACTGTATATAATTACAGTTACTTGTTTAGAGGAATTAACCATGCAACGTCTCACTGCTCGACAACAACAAATTTTTGATTTGATTCGCGACAATCTCGATGCCACTGGCTACCCTCCTACACGCGCAGAGATTGCCCAACAGCTTGGATTTAAGTCGGCCAATGCGGCAGAAGATCATCTCCGTGCGCTGGCTCGAAAAGGTGTAATTGAAATGATTCCAGGTGCCTCAAGAGGCATTCGCATTGTTGAGCAGTTCTCCGGTATTCCGATTGTCGGGCGGGTTGCCGCGGGTGAGCCGATTTTGGCCGAGCAACATATTGAAGACTATCAGGAGGTTCCCTCAAGCACCTTCCACCCTCACGCCGATTATTTCTTGCGTGTTCAGGGTCAGAGTATGATTGATGTTGGCATTATGGATGGCGATCTACTGGCCGTGCACCAGCAGCCAACGGCGGAAAATCAGCAGATTGTGGTTGCCCGAGTTGATGGCGAAGTGACGGTAAAGCGTCTCAAGCGCACGCGCAGCAAGCACGAAATACATCTGCTCCCAGAAAACCGCGACTACTCGCCCATTTTGGTCGATCTGCGGGCTCAGGACTTTGCAATTGAAGGACTGGCGGTTGGTGTGGTGCGAGTCAGCATCTAAGGCACTGACTCAGGATACTGATATTAAGCCTAAGCGTCTGACATCGGGTTTGACGCAAAAGCGTACTCTTCCACTACGCTACCTGCAATCACATGCTCTTGCAGGATACGCTCAATAACCTCTGGCGAGCAGCTGTGGTACCAGGTGCCATCTGGGTAACTGAGCATAATCGGGCCCTGCCGACAGATACGCAAACAGTCGACTTTGGACCGGTAGACACCACCGTCGATATCCAGCAGCCCGAGTTCGCGAATACGTCGCTTTAAATAATCCCACGACCGATTAGCCTGCTCTTCAGGCGCACATTTGCCCGCTGTACAAAGCAGCAGATGCTGCCGATAGCTGCGCACTTTGCGCGCGTCGCTGAGTTGAGTGAGAATCTCTTCGGTGTTCATTTGTGTGAGCTCTATTCCAAGAATTCTGTCATCAAGAGTGAAAGCAGATATTTTTGCGGTTATCGAGTCTGGCATAACCCTCGGCGTATGCCATCTCAAATGCTGACAATGACAGTTCTATCGGTTTAGGTGACATTTGCAGCAAATCACAAGTCACCTAGCATGACAGCTCCGTTAGTGGACTGTGTGAGACTTTTCCGGCTCGGTGCCATCTGGTAATACGCGCCCTTCGCCAAGATCAAAGGCCATCTGAATCCCTGCATCCATCATACTCTTAGCAACGTCAATGTGTTTGCCGTCGAGCATAGCCATCACCTCAGGTGAAAAATTAATCGTCACCAGCGTTTCATCCGCCCCAGTGCGTTGCAGTGCAACTTCACCGCTTTCTAACATAACTAATTCAAATTCTGCGAGGGGCATAGATAAAGTACCGTCCTATTTAATTAGGGAAGTCAATTAGGGTAGCCACAAAAGGATGCCACGTAGGGTCATCAAGTAGTGAAATCAAATTCGCGGGTAGTCTAGCAGCTGAGACAATCGCTGTTAACCGTTAAATAACTTAAAACTCGATCATCATATCCCGCTGTCTATCAATCAACTCGCGCAGATTCTGCAGCCACACCTGAGCCTGTTCAATACGCCAGTCCATTGCTTCAGGTGCATCGAGAGCTATCATCGGCAAGCGATCAATGTCCATTTCCGCTTTGCGAACAACAGGTAAAAGATAAATATGACGATGGGCATTGAGTAACTCACTGAGCCAGGATCCGGGTTCATTCTGCAGCTGTTGCAGCTCTGTAGCCTCCCCAGGGCACTTGTTCTGTTGCGCCAATAGCGCTACCAACGAGTCGCCATCAGTGACCAGCTCAACCTCTTTGAGCTTGTAACTCTCAGCCACATTGCGGCAGTGCCACAACCAAGCCTGATGCAATTGCACGACAACAGATTGCGTTACAGCGGCCGCCTGGTGACTGCTTACACTGGTTATGCCAGCAGATTCGACCATCTGTAGCAGCTGCCTGGCGAACAGGAGTTTCTGGTTAACCGCCGAAATATAGGTCGACACCACAGCCCCTACTTACTGCCTTTTTCTGCTGGGACCCATTTACCACTATTGTAAAATGCACTCCAGCCAGAGGGTTTGCCGTCTTCTTCACTGCGCACATACTGCTCTTTGGTTTTGCGGCTATAGCGGATAATTGTCGCCAATCCATTGGGATCTTTGACCGGCGCGGTCAACAGAAATTGATACTTTTCGTCAATCTGATCTTTGTAAGGCAACAACTCCGCAACGCTTGGCGCGCGGGTCTCTCGGTGTTTGGGGAACTGACTGGCAGCCAAAAACAGACCTGAAGCACCATCGCGAAGAACATAGTGATCCTCGACTTTTTCACAGCGCAATTCCGGCATTGCAATAGGGTCGACCTTAGGCGGCGCCGCCTGACCGTTGCGCAGTAATTTGCGTGTATTTTTGCATGGCTCACCCGGCGCTATCTCGCCGGTGCAACCAAAATATTTGCCAAAGCGACCGGTCTTTAACTGCATTTCATTAGTACATTTGTCACATTCGATTACTGGACCTTCGTAGCCTTTAATCACATATTGACCAGCTTCGACTTCGAAGCCACTGCAGTCTGGATTGTTACCACAGACATGCAGTTTGCGTTTTTCATCGAGTAGGTAGCTATCCATGGCCGTATTACACAGTTTACAGCGATGCTTGTGCATCAATTGTTTCGATTCAGCCTCGTCATCTTCATCAATGTTAACCGCCTCATCACCGGCGGTTAAATTCACTGTCTGCTTGCAGCGTTCCTTGGGTGGCAGCGCATAGCCAGAACAGCCGAGAAACACACCGGTTCCGGCAGTTCGAATCATCATCGGTCGGTTGCAGAGCGTGCAGGGAATATCGGTCTCGGTAGGCGCATTCGGGCGCATGCCGGCCTCCGCTTCTTTGGCACTTTCAACCTTTTCACTGAAGTCGCGATAGAAGCGGTTGAGCAGGTCTTTCCAGTTCAGAGTTCCATTGGCAATTTCATCGAGGTGCTCTTCCATGGTGGCAGTAAAGCCGTAGTCCATTAAATCATTAAAGCTCTCGGCCAATCGATCGGTGACAATGTCGCCAATCTTTTCAGCAAAAATACGCTTGTTTTCAATGCGTACATAACCACGATCTTGAATCGTAGAGATAATCGCAGCATAGGTCGACGGACGGCCAATACCGCGCTTTTCCAACTCTTTTACCAGCGACGCTTCAGAGAAGCGGGCGATGGGTTTGGTAAAGTGCTGCTGAGGCACCAGCACCAACATATCCATCTTGTCGCCCTGTTTCAGGTCGGGCAGTTCGCCATCGTCATCGCCCTTGCGGTTGGCAGGCATCACGGCCAGATAACCGTCAAAACGAGTGACACGACCTTTGGCCGTCATCTCGTAATCGCCGGCTGCCACGGTTATTAATGTGGAGGTAAACTGGGCAGGAACCATCTGACACGCGACAAACTGCTGCCAGATCAATTGATAGAGCTTTTTCGCGTCGACTTCCATGCCGTCTAAGCTGCCCGGAGAAATATCGATATTGGACGGACGTATGGCTTCGTGAGCCTCTTGAGCGCCAGACTTACTGCTGTATACCTTTGGCTCATCGGGCAGATAGCGGGCACCGTGGCGCACTTTAATATACTCGCGACAGGCGCTGACAGCGTCTTCACTTAAGTTGGTCGAGTCAGTTCGCATGTAGGTGATGTAGCCGCCTTCGTAAAGTCGCTGCGCCATCATCATGGTTTTCTTGACGCCAAACCCGAGTCGGGTGCTGGCCGCTTGCTGCAGCGTTGAGGTGATAAACGGTGCCGATGGCTTTGAGGTTGTCGGCTTATCTTCACGCTTGACCACCGAGTACTCGGCACCTCTGAGTGCCGCTAGCGCAGTATCAGTTTGTGCTTTATTAACGGGGCGAAAAGCTTTTCCTGAGTGACGCTTAACTTCAAAGCGAATTTTATCTTCACTGTCGCTGCTCGCTGCCGCGGCCGCGGCTTCAAGGTCAGCCTGCACAGTCCAGTATTCTTCAGGCTGGAAGGCACGGATTTCTCTCTCGCGCTCAACAATCATTTTCAGCGCAACAGATTGAACACGACCAGCCGACAGTCCACGACCAACTTTTTCCCAGAGCAAGGGTGAGACCATAAAGCCCACCACCCGATCAAGGAATCGACGTGCCTGCTGAGCATCGACACGGTTGGTATTGAGTACGCCGGGCTTTTCAAAGGCTGCGCGAATGGCCTTTTTGGTGATTTCATTAAACACCACACGCTTGTAACGACTGTCATCCCCACCGATAACCTGTGTCAGGTGCCAGGCAATGGCCTCTCCCTCGCGATCCAAATCCGTTGCCAGATAAACCGTGTCGGCGTCTTTGGCGAGTTTCTTCAGCTCTGCAACCACTTTTTCTTTGCCCGGCAGCGTCGCGTATTCGGCTTTCCAGTCATTCTCTGGATCCACACCCATGCTTTTAATCAGCTGCGATTTGGCTTTTGCTGCACGGTGGACAATTTTATCTTCCGGAGACAACTTGCGTGTTATCGCCGCTTGTCTGGCACGCTCTTTGGGGTCCACAGGGGCACGGTTGCCACCGGTCGGCAAGTCGCGAACATGGCCGACACTGGATTTGACAATAAAGTCATCACCCAGATAGCGGTTGATCGTTTTGGCTTTGGCGGGTGATTCTACAATTACGAGCGACTTTCCCATGAAGGCTACTTTCCCTAATTGGGCACGCGCCATCAATGGCACAGTGCTGACGATAAATTTACTTAAAAATAAGTGGCAACATACTCAAGGTGCGCATATATACGTGCTAGAACGCCCTCGGGTCAAGTTTCATTAACAAATTTCTTTTGCCTGATGTTGTAATTTTTTTAAATTGTGAGCAATTTTTTCCAAATCTGCGGCGTTATCGCGTTCATTCCAGATCATGCCAATTCCGGCATCGGTGGCAATAATTGCGCTGACACCAGACGGTAAGTCGTCCAACATTTCCCCTAAAAACGCATCCCATTGCGGCGACGCCTGACTTAATGTCCATTGCCATCCGGGACAGGCCGAATCCCAACCTCGCTTACTGAAGCGATGCAACACCCAGTTCTGACGACAGTCATCCGTCAGCCAGGGTAATCGATAACAGACGCACTCAAGACGCGTCTCATCTTCTCGCGCATCTGGACGCCGATACAAGGTTACCTGCAGCCCAGCACTGCCTGCGGAGCGCCTCAGTTCGGTAATCAGCTTCTGACGCGGTGACTGCCTGAACCACATCAGCGGCGACAGAACAATTGCCACTGCCAAAACTATTAACAACCACGTCATTTCATACTACTCTTATAGCTAAAGATTTGTGTGTCCAGCGATTAATCATCTCTGGTAAATCAACCAACAACAAGGAGTAATCACATGTCTACTTATAAACACCTGCTAGTCGGACTTGATCTATCGCCAGAATCACAGCAAGTGGTGGACCGCGTCAAGCAGCTTTTCGCTGATCGTGATGTGAAAATCTCACTCTGCCACATCCTCGAACCTCTCGCTTTCACCTACGGCGGCGACATACCGGTAGATCTATCCGATGTTCAGTTTCAACTGGAGCAACAGGCCAAAGAGCGGCTGAGCACGCTCGCTGAGCAACTCAATGTTGCAGACGATAATCAGCATGTAGTACTCGGCCAGCCAGCCAACGAAATGCATCGAATGGCCCGAGAGCAGGACGTCGATTTAATTATCGTCGGCAGTCATGGTCGCCACGGCTTGGCACTCATATTCGGCTCTACCAGCAACAGTGTCTTGCATGGCGCGCAATGCGATGTGCTGGCTGTCCGCATCACCGAAGACAACTAATTGTCCGCTGTGGCAAAGCCCCTGCATTAATCTGCAACCCTCACAAAAATTGAGCTTTGTCACCAGGGGCTTTGCCACAGCCTGAGGTTGCCGCAGTCTGACCTAAAAGGGGCTTCCAACACACCACCCTCTCGCCTTACACTCTCTGGCTGCGCTCGCGTTATTGTTTCAACTCTAACATTCTGATTACAACATCAGATACGGTTATCATTATTCATGTTTTTTAATTAAGGCTGCCACTATCTCTCGTCTCTTAACAGTTCATCAGTGGGCAACACGCCATCTACTGATCATCGCTATGTCGATGTTTACCTGTGGCGGCGTTGTGGCTAATGTTGCGGTCGTCCGAGCCGACCAGGAGGTGCCCAAATTTTTGGCGCAGCAGCGCCTACTGTACGCTGAGGCTATCGAACTGATACGCAAAGGCAAGTCGCAGCAGCTCACTGAACAGCGCCAACAGCTCGTCGACTATCCGCTTTACCCCTACCTGTTATATGCCGACCTTGCCGCCAATATGCGCTATGCTCGACGCCAGGAAATCAATCGCTATCTGAGCGACTATCAGGGCACGGTAAAAGCCCAGCACCTGCGCAGCCGCTGGCTCAGCTATCTGGCCAAATACAGCTATTGGCCAGCCTTTATGGCGGCCTACGACGCTAAACAAGCCAGTGTTAAACACCAGTGTCAATTCCATTTAGCGCGGTATGAACAGAGTAAAAAAGATGCGCAATTAGCGGAGCAAAAAAATGACGCATTAAATGCAGGCGTGGCGCTTTGGAATGTTGGCAAATCACAACCCAAAGAGTGTGACAAGCTATTTGATCGCCTGATTGCCAACAACAAGATTACTCAAACACTGGCCTGGCAGCGCTTCAATAAAGCACTGCTCAACCATCAGTACCCGTTGGCCAAATACCTCCAGCGCTTTCTCAAAAGCCGCCACTATAAAGAACTCGCCAAACTCTATTATCAAGTCGACCGCAATCCCAATAGCATCAGCCAGTTCGATAGGTTCACCAGTGAAACACAAGACGAGCTGAGCATCATTGAACATGCACTGGTGCACCTGGCGCGTCGCAATAGTCACGCCACGTTAAAATACTGGAGTCACTACCAACAGACTCATGAATTTAGCCACCGGGCGCGCAGTGCCATTGTCAGTGCTATTGTTAAAGGCCTCTATCAGCAGGGGTTTAAAACAATCGCCGACGCGTATTTCGCCGACCATCTGCAACTGCTTAACGACACATCAGAGGGTAGATTGACCGAGTGGAGAATTCGCCAGGCGCTGCAGGAGAGAGATTGGCCCGGCGTGCGGCTGTGGTTAAAACGTCTGCCAGACACCCTGCAAACTCGCAATGCATGGCGCTATTGGACGATCCGCAGCATGCAGAGCGACCCAAGTACCACGGAAAACCCTGCACTTCAGGAGATGACCGAGCGTCTCGCTCGAGAAAGGGACTTTTACGGCTTTTTGGCCAGCGACATGCTCGACCGAGAGTACAGTATGAATCACAATGCCGTCCCCATTGATGAACAGCGTCTCGCCGCGATTAAAGCACTCCCCGCCATGGCCAGAGCGCGTGAGCTGATGTTTCACCAAGATATGCTCAATGCCAATCGCGAGTGGTATCAAGCCTCTGCGGGGTTTAGCGACCAAGATTGGCTGGCAGCAGCGATTGTCGCCGGACAGTGGCAGTGGCATAGCAAAGCCATTGCCAGCCTCGGCCATGCACAATACTGGGACGACGTTGAGCTGCGCTTCCCGCTCGCCTATGCGAGCCTTATTGACAACGCGGCGCAGCGCACCGATCTCGACAACTGGTTATTATTTGCACTGGCACGCCAGGAGAGCGCCTTCGAGGCCTCAGCGACGTCACCGGCAGGCGCGATGGGTTTAATGCAGGTTATGCCTGGAACGGCAAAAAGCACCGCGCGAAAATTTAACATTCCCTATCGCAAACGCTCACAGTTGCACAATCCGGAAACCAATATTGCCATTGCCAGCCGCTACTACAGAGAACTTCTCACGCGTTATGAGGGCAGCCGCATTCTCGCCAGCGCTGCCTATAACGCAGGCCCCTATCGGGTCGATCAATGGCTGGCAAAAAGTGCTGGCAAACTGCCCTTCGATATCTGGATGGAAATTATTCCCTACCGTGAAACCCGCGCCTATGTGCGCAATATTCTTATGTACGGGATTATCTACTCACGCAAAATGGGCCAACAACCACCGATGCTGCTGCGCGCTGAAACCTATAGGCTACTGTAACCATGATGATCGATATCGGCGTTAACCTCTCCAATCCTCGCTTTGATAAAGACCGACAGGCGGTGCTCGAACGCGCTCGCGACGCCGGTGTCGAGAAACTGATTCTCACCGGTACCTCGGTCAGTGAAAGCCACAGCGTTAGCCAGCTGTGTGCAGAATATTGCGACCGCTTTCCAGAGATGCTCTATGCCACCGCGGGGATTCATCCACACGACGCCAAATCGCTAAACCAAGAGTCGATAGGCATGCTCAGAGACCTAGCGACACAGCCCCATGTCGTTGCCATCGGTGAGATGGGGCTGGATTTTAACCGTAACTTTTCCACCCCGGCGCAACAGGAAAAGGCCTTTGAGGCACAACTCGAACTGGCTGCGGACTTAAAACTTCCGGTGTTTCTGCATGAGCGCGATGCGGCCGAGCGTCAACTGCAAATTCTGAAAAACTATCGAGATCATTTAGTCGACGCAGTAACGCATTGCTTTACAGGCTCCAGAGATGCTCTCTACGGCTATTTAGATCTCGATCTCCATATAGGCATTACCGGATGGGTTTGCGATGATAGGCGCGGCACAGAGCTTCAGGGGCTAGTGGCCGATATCCCCTTGCAGCGTTTAATGGTGGAAACCGATGCGCCCTACCTACTGCCGAAGACAATGCCCGAGCCGCCGAAAGGCAAACGCAACGAGCCGGCTTTTTTACCTTTGGTGATTGGCAAAATTGCCGAACACAGAACTGAATCTGCCGAGCAACTGGCTCAACAGACCACTGATAATACGATGAGGTTTTTTAGACTAGACTAGCTTCAGCGGGACTAAACTCGGCGCGGTCAGAAAAATTGCTTAATCCTCTGCAGAAACTCTATCACCCACTGCAATCACACCATTGCTGCGGATCTGTGCGCGCAATCCACCCTGATGGACAAGGTCGGGCAGTAGTCTCACGCCGAGCCGTTTCTGTAGGCTGGCGCAGGGCTCGCAGAGCTGCACGCCATAGAAACTGACATTATTAATGGTAAAGGTTTTACCCACCAGATCATTGAGACCAATACCCTGGGTGACCAGATTGCGACGAAAGTCGCTGTTGTGAAAACCATGACCATTGCGCTGATTAAATGACTCAATCACCTCAGATTCAATCAAGGTAATTTCCCAGTCTGGCTGACCTTTGTAATTCGAACGATTTTTGCCCGTCTGAGAAAAATAACGGTCGCCTTCAATGCCTTTGCCCGCTTTCAAAGAGACCTTCTGATGCCCCATCACACCGGCACCCTTAGTTGCCGCGACATAGATTCCGAGGATAGTTCCCGCCGCCATTACCGGCTCCTTAATGCTCAAAAAAGCTTTTATACATACTGTTTTTGGGCGCACTAAAGACATTGCGCACCATAGGCTCAAATAGACTCAAATCTAACTTAGGCATGTCCGGATCAAACGATGGGTCATCGTATTTGGCAATAAAGCGGGCGGTGCGCTTAAAGTTCGGATTGTCGCGATACTGATCGCGCATATTGCGGTCGGCACCGAGGAAATGGAAAAAATTATAGCCTTGAAAGATAGCGTGATGCTTAATCATCCAGTGATTTTCCTCGGACACAAAAGGCTGCAAAATCACTGCAGCAACATCGGCGTGATTGGCACTGCCAAGCGTGTCACCAATATCATGCAGCAGTGCACAGACCACATATTCTTCATCTTCACCGGCCTCAGCGGCGCGGTGAGCAGTCTGTAATGAATGCTGTAAACGGTCGATGGCAAAGCCGCCGTAATCGCCAGTCAACAATTCCATATGCGCTAAAATACGATCAGGCAGTTTCTTGAAATAAGCGATTTGCTCCGGAAGAATAAGTTGCCAGTCTTCAGCTGTACTCTCTGACATTTTGGAAAATGATGCTTGCATAATAGCCCCTTATAAAACCCTTTAAGCCCAGATCCGACACTGCTCGCGTCGAATTTAACCAGTCAGGTTAAACTAATTTTTGTCGTTGCCGAGATACTAGCAGTCCAGCAGATTTTTTTCTATGCGGGAATAATCCCTGGCTAAAACGCAAACCAGCCCTAAAAAGGGCTGGTTGCAGAATATCTCTCGACGTCGAGTCGCGGTCAAAATTTAGCCACAGCCAACCAGCGCTTTTTCAGCAATATCGTTGGTAATACGGACATCGGAAATCGTCATAGTAAAGGCTTCTGAACTAACCAAAACCAGTGGTGAATCTACCTTGCTAAGATTAACACCGACATCTTCAAAGCAACTCAACTTCACCCCCATGCGCACGGCTTGCCCCTCGGGGAATGCTTTCAAGATCGGAGTCAGGTTGAGACCGCCGGAACAGGGCCATCCACAATCCATGCGCAGAGTCACGGCACCTTGAGGATGTTTGTTAACGATAAACTCCATGACCAGTGACGCATCTTCTGCGTTCAGAGCCGTGAAATCGGTAGAACTTTCTGACTGCCAGAAAAATTGACTCTCCCGACCGCCTTTCCACTCCAATCGACGCGAGTCCTCTTGAACCGCACCGTCAACTGTGGTCACTGAGAGGTTGCCGAACTGTGTCGCCGTCATATTGCCAGTGACAGGCTTTTGCCAGTTACTAGCATCACCGACAAAGGTTTTAAACGGCGGTCTTGCACTGCCGCTGAACACAATGCGTGCCGCTTTCGAACTATTTAATAGAGCGCTCTCGTTAAGGTTGTCGGCGATGATTTCTTTATCACCATAACTCAGCCCCTGGCCTCTCACCAACAGATTGTCAGAGACTGGAAGCCTTTTATTGTCCACGTTGAGCTCACGATTTGGCCAATCAAAAGAGAGTCTGCCGGTAAAGTCATGGCGCACGGCGCCGTTACTATCGGCCACCAATACATCTGCTACACCCGCACCTTCCGAGCCAGGCAACCAGGCCACAACAAATGCATCCGATCGATTGAGCTCTGCGTTCATCCACAGTGGTCGACCAGTCAAGAACACCGCTACCACTGGAATGTTCTTTGCTTTCAGCGACGTAATTAAGTCTAAATCAGCCGTCCATCCATCGCGATAAAGCAGTGATTCAATGTCGCCAACACCTTCTGCGTAGGGCTCTTCGCCAAACACAACCACCGCGACATCAGGTTTCTTTGCCCAGCTATCATCCATGCTCAACTCGACAGAGCCGCCATTATTTTCGATCGCTTCTTTAAGGCCAGCATAGATCGAGGTTGCGCCAGGGAAATCACTATTCTCATTCTCAGTGCCCTGCCAGGTAATCGTCCAGCCGCCGTTCTGCTTACCGATATTGTCGGCGCCATCGCCGGTCACCAAAACATGCTGCCGACCCTTCAGTGGCAGCAGCTGGTTTTTGTTTTTCAACAAGACCAGTGACTTGCGCACTGCCTCTCGAGCCACCGCCCGGTGTTCGGCTGAGCCGATCAACGCAGCGTTACCGACAAGCTCACGAGATGACGGGGCACCCTTCTCAAATAGCCCTGCGCGAATTTTGACCCGCAGAATACGTGTCACCGCATCATCGATACGAGACATTGGGATGTCGCCACTCTCGACTTGCGCCAACGTATTCGCGATCACCGCTTTCCAATCCTCCGGCACCATAATCATATCGATACCAGCATTAATCGATTGAGCACAGCCTTCAGTCGTACAGCCTTCAACCTGCCCTACGCCGTCCCAGTCGCTGACAACAAATCCATCAAAGCCCAATTGTTCTTTGAGCACAGTGGTCAGCAACTCTTTGTTGCCATGAATTTTGTCACCATTCCAGCTATTAAAGGATGCCATCACCGTTTGTACACCCGCATCGATGGCTTCGTAATAGCCCTGACCATGCTCTTCTAATAGCGTATTGAGGTCTAGGCGTGTGTCGCCTTGATCGATACCGCGAAAGGTTCCGCCATCGCCAATAAAGTGCTTGGCGGTGGCAATGACCTTGCTCGAATTGGCCCGCAGTTCATCTCCTGTACCCTGCATGCCGGCGACGATTTCGCCAGCATAGGATTTAACAATCTTGGCATCGCTGCTATAACCCTCATAGGTGCGGCCCCAGCGATTATCCTTGACCACCGCTACCGTTGGCGCAAAGATCCAATCAATACCTGTTACCGCCACCTCGGTGGCTGTTATCGCACCAATTTTGCGTAACAGCTGAGGGTCATTGGCGGCACCAAGCCCAATGTTGTGCGGGAAAAGCGTCGCGCCAATGACATTGTTATGGCCGTGAACAGCATCGGTTCCCCAGATCACTGGAATAGCCAAACCGCCGTCGGAAACATCCATCGAAGCGTGATAATAACGGTCGCCAAGGTCTATCCACTCTTGGATCGTTGCGTTTTTGTGCATACTGGGAAAGGAGCCGCCGCCATTGAGCATCGAACCCAAATGATAATTTTTAATGTCGGCAGGCGTAGTAAACTTGATCTCAGGTTGAACCATTTGGCCAACTTTTTGCTCAATTGACATGCTTGCCAACAAAGCCGCAACACGCTGTTCAATCTCGGCAGCTGACTCTTCAGCGACCAGCTTGACTGGCACCATAGTCATAATGACGGCGGCAGATGTCAGTATCAAACCCCTTGTCAGCGAGGGTTTCTTTCCTTTAAACATATCTGAGTTTACTCCAGCCGTGCAGACACAAGGGCATCGAACAACGAATCCTCAGAACCAAATGGATCGTAAGCAGCTACGCCTGCTGCACTGTTCAATGACTTACTGTCACGCTAATTAAAATTATTTATCGACCGCAATCACATTACGATGCAATGTCGGAAGAATTGAACGGGAGTTTTTCACGGCAGGTGGTTCGGGGGAAGATCATATGCGACCATCCGTTAGCCAACTGCGTTAAGCGGGACAAAGTAGTGTTTATTGGAACAGCTGACGAATCGATTCGCGGTAATTGCGGCTGACTTTAAGCGTTTGCCCCTCGGAGAGATGCAGCAAACTACCGCCCTTTTGCAGCGGGGTTATGGTCACAACGCGCTCGATATTGACCACTGTAGAGCGGTGTATACGGGCAAAAATTTTGTCATCTAATTTTTCCAGCAGCTCTCTCAAGGTACTGCGCACAATATGAGTTTCGCCCAGCGCGTGAACACACATGTAGTCGCCAGCAGCGTCCACCCAGTCGATATCATCGAAGGGAATCACTTTGACCACACCAGAGTCGCGGATTAGCAACTTTCGTTTCATTCCCTCAGGCAGATCTGTTGACGCGGCAGATCCGGCCTCGCTGTTTAAACGCTTGGTAATCTCATCGATAGCGCCAAGCAGAGGTGTCTTTCGACCCTCTCCGTCGGGCAAAGAATGACGCTCAACTGCCCGCTCCACGGCTCGTTTAATGCGCTCCGGGTCCAGTGGTTTGAGAACATAATCAACAGCGTGCATATCAAACGCATCAATGGCGAACTGATTGAAGGCTGTGGCAAAAATCACCATCGGCATAACATCGGACTGCATCGCTTTGACCACTTCGAAGCCATTAATGCCTGGCATTTGAATATCTAAAAACATCAAATCGGGCTGCAATAAACTAGCGGACGCAATGGCATCGCGACCATTTTTGCATTCGCCAATCAATTCAATATCGTCGATGGCGCCTAAAATAGAGCGCAGCAGATCCAGCGCTAGAGGCTCATCATCAACAATAATCGTTTTCAGCTTAGACATAATAATTTGCACTCACCCATAGCTAATACCTGCTTAGCTACTGTATTTAAATTCACCACTGTTCTCTGCCATCTGCTTTTTAAGCGGCAGACGAATATAAATCTTTAGGCCACCCACGTCAGGGCGACGCAATTCAAACTCATAATTTTCACCATAAAAGGCTGTCAGCCGGTCAACGGTATTTTTCAGACCAATTCCGGCCCCGGAGGCTATGGTCTGTTTACTTCCCTGAATGCCGGGACCAGTATCGCTGACCTCAACAATCAAGTGCTCTCCGTCAAGTTCGGCACGTACCATTATTTTACCCCCATTTTCGGCGGGGGCAATCGCATATTTGATCGCGTTCTCAACCAGCGGCTGCAGCAGCAAACTGGGGATTTTCACATCATAGGCCGCAGGGTCAATATCAAAATCAAGTTCCAGACGGTCAGCGAAACGCGTCTTCTCAATATTGAGATACAATTTTAGGGCCTCGACTTCCTGTTCAAGAGTTACCCTCCTGACCGGGTCATTATCCAGTGAATAGCGCAAAAAACTGCTTAACTGCATAATCATTCTATTGGCATTGGCCGTATTTTGACCGACCACCAATGCAGAAATGGCATTTAATGTGTTGAATAAAAAATGCGGATTGAGCTGATATCGCAGCATTTTAAGCTGAGCTTCTTGCGCAACGGTTTCTGCCCGACTGCGCTTGAGCTGCTCTTCTTTGCTCTCTGCCGCAACCCTAAGCAGCGTTTCATGCTCACTTTGCAATAATTGATAATACTTTATGCCATGATAAAACGCTGCCCAGCATAAAAAAATCATGATCGAACCAAACAGCCAGCCACCAAAATCCGACCAGACATCGGTCTCGTCGGTCATCCACAGGAAGGTGCCAATTCGCAAAACGGACCACAGCAGCGAGCAGACCAAAACTGACGCCATCGTCAGTAGTAACCTAAAGGTTAAAGGCTTGTGCCAGAGATAGTGAAACACCGATCGTAGCGGCCACGAAACCACGATGCCCAACAGCGATTGAACGAGGGTGTGGGAAATATAAGCGAAGCTCTGCTGGTTGTACCAAAGCGTTAAACTAAAATAGCTAATCAGCGAGAGACTAAACCACCCCATAACCTGCAAAAACAAGAACTGCGTATCGCGATCGCGATACAGCTTGCCAAATAACGGATAGAGGGTAGTCTCATTCATTCAGGCGCCTTTTGTCTCGACCTTATAGTTGTGCCTCCATAATAGAGCTTTAACGTAAAAAGACAAAGGTCAGTCAAGCAAAACTCTGCTTGAGACTGTCACTTTTAATCGCTCAGTTTGCTGATAAACTGCTGTGCAATCAAAGTAGGCTTACCTGTATGCTCAACAGACCCAACCACAATTCGCACTTGATCGACTATATGGGCATCAATGTGCTCAAGGCATCACACCCGCAGGTGCGCAAGCTCAAGCGCCAGCAGCAGGGTCACTCGGCGCACGGCAACAAAGTATGGCGGTCGAGCTTTGTGTTAATGGATTATTTGAGTACCTGGGAAATTCCACCGGGTAGCAAGGTGCTTGATGTGGGTTGTGGCTGGGGACTTGCTGGTGTTTACCTGACCAAGCATTACCAAGCTGAGGTAACGGGCCTGGATATCGATGACTCAGTCGAGCCTTTTTTTAAGCTCCAGGCAGAGATTAATCAGTGCACCATCAAATTTGAGCAACGCAGTTTTGAATCACTCAATAAACACGATTTGGCGCCTTACCACACACTGATGGGCACGGACATTTGCTTCTGGGACGAACTGACAACACCGCTGTTTAATTTGCTGCGCCGAGCCCTCGACGCGGGTTGTCAAAATATTCTGATCGCAGATCCAGGCAGACCGCCTTTTTGGGCACTGGCTGATCTATGTGTCGCCAAGTTAGATGGCGAGGTGGTCAGCCGAACTATTCAGCAACCGTGGAAGAGTGAAAAATATATCCTTCGAATCGGCGACCAATAACGTCACACCCCCGCTCTTATGGCTAACGTTGCGTTAACTGATAGGCCTTTACTGAGTAGCCGTCGAAACGTTGGAGAGACTCTTTTTACGCAACCGGGCGGGCACCAAACGACCGCTACATTTCAGCACCTAGCCCGGACTTTGACCTCAACTAACGCCATCTGGCGGGTCATGTCTTCCTTAAACCCAAAAAAATAACCTTTTATCGCATATGGCGTTGTTTGCCGCGCATGAACAGGTAGAGTACTGCTGGGGACGTAGTAAATATAAAAAGCGACAGCTAACCTATGTTCATAGATTTTTTTGTTCACCCAGGGGGTTAATCAGTATGTTATTTAAAAAGAGAATTCTTTCTAGTAGCGTTGCCTTAGCGCTAGTTGGATCAGTTGTTCCAGCTTATGCTCAAGATGGCGCGCTAATTGAAGAAGTTATTGTTGAAGGCGGTATCCGCGGAAGTCTTAAGCGTTCAATGGACGTTAAAAGAGACTCGGCCGGTGTCGTTGACGCAATTTCGGCAGAAGACATGGGTAAATTCCCAGATACTAACCTGGCAGAGTCGCTGCAGCGTATCACCGGTGTATCGATCAGCCGTCAGCGCGGTGAAGGCAGTCAGGTTACGGTTCGTGGCTTTGGCCCAGAATACAACTTGGTGACCTTAAACGGTCGTCAGATGCCTACTCACAGCAACACTAGCCGTTCTTTTGACTTTGGTGACCTTGCCTCTGAGGGCATTGCTGGCGTTCAGGTATACAAGACTGGTCGTGCCGATGTCCCAACGGGTGGTATCGGTTCTTCAATTAATATCTCAACAACACGTCCCCTTGATGCCCCAGGTCAAGTTGCTAGCTTTACTGCGAAAATGGTCAACGATACGTCGACCAGAGAGGGCGATGAAGTTACTCCAGAGTTCTCGGCTATCTATTCAAACACATTTGCCGACGACACTATCGGTATCGCCATTACTGCTGTTTCGCAAGAGCGTAACAATGGCGTAAACGCAGTTGAAACGACTGGCTGGTTTACGCGGACTGGTGATCATAGTGGTGCTGGCGGTATTCCGAATAACGAAAACCAAGTTAACCGCTCAACCAGCGCTGATGAGTTCTACTCTATCCCTCAGCAAATTGCATACGCAATCAACGAATACGAGTCAAAGCGAACGAATGGACAGCTCGTCCTGCAATGGGCGCCAAGTGAAACCGTCACTGCATCGCTCGACTACATCCACTCTGAGCTAGAGCTCGATCACACGATGAGTGATCTCTCTGCGTGGTTTAGTAACTCTGCAGCGGTAAGCCAGTCGAGTGTTTGGAATGACGGCGCGCAGCGTTCACCGCTAATGTATGCCGAGACACACAACTACGCTGACTATGCGATGGGCGTGCACAGAGATGGCAGCATCAACGAAAATAACTCGGTTGGTTTGAATCTAGAGTGGCAGGCAATGGATAACCTGAACCTAGAGCTTGACTACCATGATTCATCTGCCAAATCTGGCACCAACAGCCCCTACGGCACTAGCTCGCTGGTGACTATGGCGTCCTTTAACAAGGTCGGCTCGGCTGTCTACTACGGTAAAGAGATGCCGGTTCTCGAATTGAATATGAATTCGGGTGCTGATGGTGCTGAGCGCCCTCTTTATAAGGACGATATGGTCGTCACAGGTAGTGTGTTCGGCAACCAAGCCGCAGAAATGAATATCGAGCAAACTAAGCTTAGCGGTGTTTATGAAATCTCTGACAGCACCAGCATCGACTTTGGTCTGCAGCTGACAGAAATGGATAACCGTTATGTGAGCTCAAATGTTCAGCTCGATAACTGGGGTGGATTCACTCAACCAGGTGAACTGAGTGCAGTGATAGAGCGTTCGTCAATGGCTGGCCAATTTGATCAGCTCGCTGGTAGCAATGATCCACGCCAACAGACTGAATACTTTACGACCTCACTGGAAGAAATTATCGCCGTTGCTGAAGCAAGCTATACAGCCCGTGGAGCAGACTACGCAGCAGTTGGTGACTGTGGCACAGGCTACTGCGCCTCTTCCGACTGGACCGTTGACAAAAGAACTGCCGAAGAAACCAAAGCCGCGTACATTCAGTTGAACCACTCTTCGTACGTCAACGACTTGCCTATGAACGTGCAATTCGGCCTTCGCTACGAAGAGACCGAGGTTACTTCATCGGCTCTGGCGCCAACTTATGATGAAGTCTACTGGTTGGGTGGCAATGAGTTTACTATGGTGCCCGCAACTGACGCCGAGGGTAATGCTATCCAAGCCTTCGACGAATACACCGGTGACTATTCAATTGTTCTGCCAAGTATTGATTTCGATATCGAAATTATTGAAAACCTGGTTTTGAGAGCCTCCTACAGTACAACCATGACTCGTCCAAGCTTCACGGATATTCAGGGCGGTATCACCGTTGATGGAACGTCGTTTAAGAATACCGGTGGTTTTGCTGGTGGTGGTAACCCAGGCTTGCAGCCAATCGAATCAGATAACATCGATTTTTCGGTTGAGTGGTATTATGGTGACGCCAGCTATGTGTCGGTTGGCTACTTCGAAAAAGACGTAGAGAACTTTATCGGCTCATCGACTCGCGAAGGTGTCACACTGTTTAACCTCAACTGGCCACTGGGCGGCGATTTATATAATCAAGCTGTTGCTGCGAGTGGTATCGACCCGCTTAAATACACTGAAGTGGGAGCCTATATCTTTGCCAACTACCCGAATGACCCCGCCATCGTTGGCGATCGTATCTATGGGGTTGACGGTGATCCACTGGTAACTTTTGAGGTCGATAGCCCCGCCAACCAGGAAAAGGCTAAGGTTGATGGTGTTGAGCTCAACATCCAGCATAACTTTGGTGATACTGGCTTCGGTATGATTGCCAATGCTACCTTTGTAAACGCTGATGTCGCTTATGACAATATGAAGATCAACTCTCAGTTTGTTCTTAATGGCCTGAGTGATTCAGCTAACCTGGTAGCGTTCTACGATAAAGATGGCATTCAGGCACGTTTAGCCTACAACTGGCGTGATGCATTCCTCGCCGGTGTTGGTCAAGGTGCTGGCACCTACAGCAACCCAACCAATGTAGAGGCCTATGGTCAGCTCGACATAAGTGCTAGCTATGACTACAGCGACAACCTGACTGTCTTCTTTGCTGGAATCAACATCCTAGAAGAGACCTACAACGTCTATGGTCGTGATGAGTTGCAAGTATTGCAGGCTGGCCAAACTGGCGCGCGTTATGATGTTGGTGTACGTTACAGCTTTTAAGTAACGCACTCTGTCGTAATGCTCTGCAAACCAATGCAGTTCGGTGAGAAATCACCAGCATGATGAAACCGGAAGCCGCTTAAATTTATTTGAGCGGCTTCTTTCTTTCATGCGTATACAACATAGGTTTAAATTAAAATATTAACCGCGATGCAAAGCGTAATTATGGGCAACCTTTTGCGTGGATAGCATTCAAAACCCCGAGGGGTTACAGGCATAATAACCGAACCGATGAATCACACTATCAATAGAATCGTAATCGTTGGCGGCGGCACCGCAGGCTGGCTTAGTGCCGGTATAATCGCAGCAGAACATCGCATCACAGCTGATAGCACTGGTCACAGCTTTGACTTAACAATCGTTGAGTCTCCCGACATCCCTACCATTGGCGTCGGTGAAGGCACCTGGCCGTCAATGCGTTCGACACTGCAAAAGATGGGTATTTCAGAAACTGACTTCTTCCGTGAGTGCAGTGCTAGCTTTAAACAAGGCACACTGTTTAAAGGCTGGCGCAACGGTGGCGACGATACCTACTGCCACCCTTTCAGCGCACCCCACGGCTATACCGAGGTCAACCTGGCCCCACACTGGCAGCCCTCTCGAGACCAAATCGGCTTTGCCGATGCCGTCTCGCCACAGAGTGCACTATTCGCTGACAGGCAGGCGCCGAAGCAAATTTCAACGCCGGAATATGCCTTTAACGTCAACTACGGCTACCATCTCGACGCCGGCAAGTTTGCCGAGTTTTTACGCAAGCACTGTGTTGAAAAGCTCGGCGTAACCCACATCAAAGCCAATGTCACTGGCATCAATTCAGCGGAGAATGGTGATATAGCGGCCATCGAGACAGACTCTCACGGTGCGATTGAAGGGGATCTGTTTATTGACTGCAGTGGTCAGCGAGCTCTACTGATCGGCGATCACTTTGATATTCCGCTGCAGTCAAAACACAATATTCTATTCAATAACACGGCTCTGGCAGCACAGGTTGCCTACGACTCGGACAGCGATGCCATTGAGTCCTGCACTCTGTCGACAGCACAGTCAGCCGGATGGATCTGGGATATAGGCCTACCCACTCGGCGCGGTATAGGCCATGTCTACTCCAGCGATCATAATACTGAAGAGCGTGCCAGCGACGAGCTTTTGAGCTATATCGCTAAGACAGTGAGTAAGAATGCGGCTGCCTCGGCCACTATGCGCAAGGTTCACTTCAGCCCTGGGCACAGAGCCAAGTTCTGGCATAAGAACTGTGTTGCCATAGGTATGTCAGCCGGCTTTATCGAGCCACTTGAGGCCTCAGCACTGGTTCTGGTGGAGCTCTCAGCCAGCATGATCGCCGAGCAACTACCGGCCAACCGCGACGTGATGGACCTGGTTGCCAAACGTTTTAATGATAAATTCCTCTATCGCTGGGACCGCATTATTGAATTTCTCAAACTGCACTATATCCTCAGTCAACGACAGGATAGCGAGTACTGGCGCGATAATCGCGACGCCGCGAGCATCCCCGACAACTTGCGCGACCTGGTCGAGCTGTGGCGCCATCAAAGCCCCTGGCATAGAGATACCAACAGTGCCGACGAAATGTTCCCTTCAGCCAGCTTTCAGTACGTGCTCTACGGGATGGACTTTGAGACACAGCCCAGCACAACTCAACGGCGTTCAGATGTTATAGCGCAGGCACAGGTGCAAGCTCTGTTTCAGGAGAATGCTCAACGCCGGGCACAACTGCAGTCCTCGCTGCCAACTAACCGCGACTTAATTAATAAAATTCATACCTACGGGTTCCAAAAAATTTAATATCTGCAATTCACATAACGTGGATTCAGGGGAGTAAACATGAGCAGTTTTGCCATCGTCGACAGCAGCGTTCACGGGGACTTAAAAGTTAATACAAGCAGGGGCGTTGAATTTGGCGATAACCTGATGTTCACCATGACCTATCCAATGGAGTTCAGGGATATACAGTCATGCTATCCCATTTTTTTCAGCAAAGATCCCGAGACAGGACAATTCTATCCGGTTGCACTGCTCGGCTTTGAAGATCAAACCAACCTCTTTCTCAACGATGACCAGTGGGATGCGACCTATATTCCAATGACGGTGCGCCGACAGCCGTTTCTGATTGGTTTTCAAGCCGACCCCGATAAGGGTGAAGGCGCCACAAAGCCGGTGGTCTCTATCGATATGGATAGTCCTCGGGTGTCCAATGGTGATGGTGAGTCGCTGTTTACCGAGGATGGCAAGCCAAGTGAATTTCTGCAAAAAACTATCGGCACACTAGAGGCGATTCATCGCGGTCTGGAGCACAATAAAGGCTTTATAACAGCGCTGCTTGAACATGATCTGCTGGAATCCTTCAGCCTCGAGATCACACTCAAGGACGGCTCCAACAACAAGCTGATGGGCTTCTACACTATCGCAGAAGAAAAACTACAATCGCTCGACGGCGAGACACTGGCAAAATTCAATACTCAGGGTTACCTGCAATCTATCTATATGGCAATGGCCTCATTCTCGCGAATTCGCCCGATGATTGATAAGAAAAATGCTGCGCTCGATTGATCCGGCGACCAGGGTTATCGACTGTGCTTGACATTAATAGCCAAGTGAAGGAAATCCTCGACTGTAGGCCGGATGCGATATCCGACGAAGTCTTGAGCTCAAATCAGCCCTTGGTTCTGCGAGGGCTCGCCTCCAGCTGGCCCATGGTTACCGCGGCAGAGCACTCTGGGGCCCGAGCGGCTGAATACCTGAGTAACTTTGACAGTGGCAAGCCGCTTACTGCCATGGTTGGCAACGCTGAGATGGCGGGTCGAATTTTTTATAATTCTGATCTAAGTGGTTTTAACTTTGAATACCAGCGCCTGCGCCTTGCAGAGGTACTTGAACAGCTGTCAAGCAATGCAGGCAACAGCGCGCCGTCGACACTCTATGTTGGCTCAACCAATGTCGATCACTGGCTGCCTGGGTTTCGCCAACATAATGATCTCAATCTCGGCGAGCGAAATCCAGTTGTCAGCGTCTGGGTAGGCAATCGCAGCCGCATCGCCGCACACTATGACTTTCCGACCAATATCGCCTGCTCTGTGGCCGGGCGCAGACGGTTTATCCTGTTCCCACCAGATCAACTCGACAATCTCTATATCGGACCTCTGGACGTTACACCTGCTGGGCAACCCATCAGCCTGGTAGACTTTAATGCGCCCGATTATCAACGCTATCCTAAATTTCGTCAGGCCTTGCAGTCGGCTCAAACCGTTGAACTGGCCCCTGGCGATGCCATCCTTATCCCGAGTATGTGGTGGCATCATGTTGAAGCGCTCGACGACTTCAATGTGCTGGTGAATTACTGGTGGCGCAGCACGCCACACTATCTGGGCGGCCCACTTAATGTTCTTCAGCACGCCATCTTGGGGCTACGTGATCTTCCTGAGGAACAGCGAGAGGTTTGGAAACAGCTATTTGATCATTATGTTTTCAGCCCTGACGCAGAGAGTATCAAGCATATCCCAGAGCACGCCAGAGGCGTTCTCAACCCCATAGACGCAGAGACAGCAAAGCAACTCCGCAGTATGCTGGCGCAAAAACTCAATCACTAAAAGTAGACCTGGAGAGATGACAATGGCAACCGACAATGCAAGAAAAGTTGTTATCGTCGGCGGTGGCACAGCAGGCTGGATGGCTGCCGCATCACTGACCAAGCTGATCGGACCTAATATCGATGTCAGTGTTATTGAATCTGATGAAATTGGCACAGTGGGCGTGGGTGAAGCAACTATTCCAACCATGATGACCCTTCACCAGCTATTAAAAATTGATCAACGGGAATTTATGGCGACCGTGCAGGGCACCTTTAAGTTGGGTATCTCCTTTGAAAACTGGAAACGGCCGGGGCATAGCTATATCCACTCGTTCGGACGAACCGGGCAAGACTGTTGGGCTGGCGGTTTTCAGCACTTTTGGATGAAAGGTAAGCAGCTCGGTATAAACGAAGAATACGGCCGCTACAGTGCCGAACTGATGGCCGCCAAAGCCGGTAAATTTGCTGTACTGCCGAATAACGGGTTGAGCTATGCCTTCCATATGAACGCCACTCTCTATGCAAAGTTTTTGCGCAATATGGCCGAACAGAATGGTGGTAAGCGCATCGAAGGCAAAATAGTGCAGGTCGATACCAATAGCAGTAACGGCTATATCGATAGTGTCACGCTCGAATCGGGACAAACGGTCAGCGGCGATCTATTTGTTGACTGCAGTGGTTTTCGTGGCCTGTTAATCGATCAGACCCTACATACAGAATATGAAGACTGGAGTAACTGGCTGCCCTGCGATAGCGCCGTGGCCGTGCAGACTGAGTCTGTTGGCGAACCCATTCCCTACACTAGAGCGATTGCCCGGGATGCGGGCTGGCAATGGCGTATCCCACTGCAATCTCGGGTTGGCAACGGCATGGTGTTTTGTAGCAAATTTATCTCGGATAACGACGCGACTGAAAGCCTGCTGCGGCACGTGGAGGGTACGCCACTCACCACGCCGCGTATTATCAAGTTTCGTACCGGCCAGCGTATGCAGCACTGGAACAAAAACTGTATCGCGTTGGGCCTTGCCAGTGGTTTTGTTGAACCGCTGGAGTCGACCAGTATTCATCTGATTCAGCGCGGTATTATCCGGCTACTGCAGATGTTCCCCTACAACGGCATCAAACAACCTGATGTCACCGAATTCAATCGTCAAATGCGCGATGAATTTACCTTTGTAAGGGATTTTATCGTGATGCATTATCATCTTACTGAACGCGAGGACACGCCGTTCTGGGCGCACTGTAAAAGCATGCCAATACCAGACACTCTGCGTCATCGCCTCGACCTGTTCAAGCAGACCGGCCATGTATTCCAGGCTGCAGGGGATGTGTTTGCGGAAAACAACTGGACGCAAGTGATGCTAGGTCAGGGATTGGTTCCTGAGCAGTACCATCCTATTGTCGACAGTATGAGTGATGAGGAGCTGCGCAACTTCCTTAATGGGCTAGCCGGCAATGTCGATCATCTCGTCAATCAGCTGCCCAGCCATCAGGCTTTTATCGCCAACTATTGTCCCGCTGAGCCACTGTAAATAGGCGGCCAATAGGCAAGCTGTTCATGACCTTATCCAGACACCACTAAACCCAGTCATTGCAAACGAATTTGCCGACGAAAAAAAACCGCGCCCAAAAGCGCGGTTTTTTAATCACTCAACGTCTATCAGTCAACTTTTACAAACTTAAACTGCCAGAACACACCTGTGCCCGTTTCAATGGACACTGTCATGCTGCTTCCGTCAAATGCCATCAACGTAACATTGTAGCTAATTGACTCAGGAACTGCGGGTGGCGTTGCTGCCGACAGTTCACCGGCATTCACCGCTTTGGCAAGACCAATATGCGCGCCTGAACCATTGATCGTCAACACACTGTCAGCGTAGGTATAAGTCGCATCAGTGTGCGAGCCATCATGCGGCGCGACTGGCGTGCCACAATTTTCTGGATCAGTGCCCTGCCATGGCTCCATCCAAGTCGAATCACCCATATCCTGAGAGAACGAGCCATCGGCAGCAAACGTATAAGTGTCATCAAACAGACAAGCTCGAGCACCTGTCGCTTCCGCTTCAGAGTTAGACCACCACTCTATACTGCCGAGTGAGGGACCCACACCCAGAGCACCTGCGGTCGGAGAAAGCTTCCAGGTACCAACGATTGGTGATGCGACAGCTTCAGCTTCAGCACCGTCTTTAACCAGTTTGAACTGCCAGAAGACGCCAGTACCAGTCTCAATAGACAGTGTCATGCTGTTGCCATCAAAGGCCAACAACGTCACGTTGTAGGTGATTGACTCAGGAACTGCGGGTGGCGTTGCCGCCGACAGTTCACCGGCATTCACTGCTTTGGCAAGACCAACATGGGCACCTGAACCATTGATTGTCAGGACATCATTAGCAAAGGTATATGTCGCATCGGTATGCGATCCATCATGCGGCGCAACCGGTGTGCCACAGGCTTCTGGATCACTACCCTGCCACGGCTCCAGCCAAGTCGAGTCACCCATATCCTGAGAGAACGACCCATCGGCAGCAAACGTGTAGGTGTCATCAAAAATACAAGCTCGCGCACCAGTCGCTTCGGCTTCAGAGTTAGACCACCACTCTATACTGCCAAGTGACGGGCCGACACCCAGAGCACCTGCAATCGGCGCTAATTTCCAAGTTCCGACGATAGGAGACACTTCTTCAACAACTTTGACAAACTTAAAGGTCCAGAATACACCTGTTCCTGTCTCGATCGTCGCCGTCATATTGAGGCCATCAGAAGACATTAGAGTAATGCTGTAATTGATCGACGTCGGAACCGCAGGTGGCGTTGCCGCAGACAGTTCACCCGCATTGACCGCCTTGGCCAAACCGATGTGCGCGCCTGAGCCATTAATCGTCAGAACATCATTTTCATACGAGTAGGTCGCATCTGTAGCAGAACCATCATGTGGGGCTACTGGCGTACCACAGGCTTCTGGGTCAGTGCCCTGCCAAGGTTCCATCCAGGTTGAATCGCCCATATCCTGAGAGAATGAACCATCCGCAGCAAAGGTGTAGGTGTCGTCAAACAGACAGGCACGTGCGCCGGTTGCTTCAGCTTCTGAATTCGACCACCAGTCGACGCTACCTGAGAACGGACCAACACCAAGGGCACCAGCCACTGGAGCGAGTTTCCACGTACCAACGATTGGAGACGCCAACACTTTAACCAGTTTAAACTGCCAGAAGACACCGGTTCCTGTTTCGATTGACAGCGTCATCGAGGTACCGTCAGCAGATAACAGAGAAACTGAATAGCTAACATAGTCGGGAATAGCTGGAGGCGTTGCAGATGATAGTTCACCCGCATTGACTGCTTTGGCCAAACCAACGTGAGATCCGCGGCCATTAATAGTCAGCGTATCGTTCAGCAGGGTGTAGGTCGAGTCAGTCTGCGAACCATCATGCGGCGCAACTGGCGTACCACAGGCTTCTGGATCAGCACCCTGCCATGGCTCCAGCCAAGTCGAATCACCCATATCCTGAGAGAATGAACCATCGGCAGCAAACGTGTAGGTGTCATCAAAGATACAAGCTCGCGCACCAGTCGCTTCGGCTTCAGAGTTAGACCACCACTCTATACTACCAGCTGCGGGACCAACGCCCAGCGCACCTGCTATTGGAGCTAACTTCCAGGTTCCTACGATAGGATCATCGACCGCACCAGTAGAACACCCATCAGCACAGTAAGTCATTGTCGAGTCATCGGTGGTTTCGGTGACAGTCTCTCCGACTTCACCACTGACATCGGTGAAAGAGATGCTAAAGGTAACGTCGCCATCGACATCGTCTTCATTCATCAGTCGCGTCGCACTCCACGAGCGCACACTACCGTTAACATCGACGCTTACACCACCAATAGTGACAACTGGCGTCATCAGAGCTTCGTCCGATTCGAACTCAAGCGTTACTTTTTCGCCAAGTGCCGCATAAGGACCTAGGTTACCGCCGTTATAAATGGACACATTCAGCAGAGTTGGCGCTACGCCATCAGAGCCCGGCTCAGCAAGATCGTTCTCAGTGACAGTACTTCCACCGCCACCACAAGCCGCAAGCGTTAAAGAAACTGACAGTGCGAAAATTGCACCGAAGTGATTTGATTGTCGCAGTTTATTAACCCAACTGAGACTGCTTAAAAGCGATCGATATTGCATAACTCCCCCTGAATGACTTTTTTATAATTCTAGGAACCTGACATGGCTTCAACAGAATTTGGAAATCTAATTCTCTGCGCCCTGAACTACAAGCTCCAGCACTATACGGCGAATAGGGATTTATATGCGATGAACTGGCTATTTTGCAAGCAAACTGCGCTTAATGCAGTGCAAGAGCAGCAGGCTAGCGGTCTGATGCACTGCCACCGAGACAGTTGGGCGAGTCCGGCGCGGCCTTTTTGCTCTCAGCCCACTCTAGCGGAGTATACGTATGCAGCGCCAGCGCGTGGACTGAGCCGGCCAATTCTTCGGAGAGTACGGCGTAAACCGCCTGATGGCGCTGCACAAGACGCTTGCCAGCAAACTGATCGGTAACCAACACCACCTTAAAATGGCTCTCTGAGCCCGGCGGTACCGAATGCATAAAACTCTCGTTGGTTAGCTGAAGAAAATCAGGCCCAAACTCAGCGCTCAGTTTGCTATTGATCTGTTGCTCTATCGGGCCCACTGGATTACATCCCACCGACAAGATTAATCATCACACCAGCGGCCACGGCAGACCCAATCACGCCGGCCACATTGGGGCCCATGGCATGCATCAACAAGAAGTTTTGCGGATTGGATTCGAGACCCACTTTGTTAGCAACCCTTGCAGCCATCGGCACAGCGGAGACGCCGGCAGCACCGATCAACGGGTTAACCTTGTGCTTGGCAAAGAGATTCATCAGCTTGGCCATCAACACGCCTGAGGCTGTACCAATGCAAAATGCCACAGCGCCCAACGCAAGAATACCCATGGTTTCCGGGTTGAGGAATTTCTCAGCACTCATCTTCGAGCCAACGCCGAGACCGAGAAAAATCGTGACAATATTAATCAATGCATTTTGCGCAGTATCACTGAGACGATTGACCACCCCACACTCGCGCATCAAATTACCGAAGCAGAACATACCCAATAGTGGCGCGGCATCCGGCAATAACATTGCCACCAATACCAACAGCGCCAGCGGGAATACAATGCGCTCAGCTTTGGTCACCGGACGCAGCTGTTGCATAGTGATCTGACGTTCAGCGGGCGTGGTCAGTGCACGCATAATCGGCGGTTGGATAATCGGCACCATCGCCATATAGGAATAGGCAGCTACCGCAATCGCGCCGAGCAGATCGGGCGCCAACTTACTGGTGACAAAAATCGCTGTTGGACCGTCAGCACCGCCGATAATACCGATCGACGCAGCCTCGCGAATACTGAAATCGAGAATACCGAAATGGCTCAACGCCACCGCACCCAACACGGTGGTAAAAATACCCACCTGAGCCGCTGCACCCAACAATAAGGTTTTTGGGTTGGCCAACAGGGGGCCGAAGTCGGTCATCGCACCGACGCCCATAAAAATCATCAATGGAAATAATCCGGTTTCAATACCACCGTGATAGATATAGTAGAGCAAGCCGCCAGGGCTTTGCATATGGCCCATGGCATCGTAGACAGGTGCGGCATCAAACCCGGCACCAGGAACATTGGCGAGGATCGTGCCAAAGCCGATTGGCACTAGCAGCAGCGGCTCGAAGCCTTTACTGATGGCAAGAAACAGCAAGCCGAGACCGACGATCATCATAATCAATTGATCGAACTGCATTTGCGCAAGCCCTGAGCTGGCCCACAAACTGATTAAACTTTCCATTTTGAGTGACTCCTTAAGCCAGGGTTAGCAGCACATCGCCGACAGTTACGCTATCGCCACTCTTTGCTCTGACCTCAACAATTTGGCCCGCTTTTGGCGCACTGACCGATGTCTCCATCTTCATCGCCTCAAGAATCACAATGCTTTCGCCTTCGCTTACCTGCTGTCCGGGCTGCACCAACATCTTGACTACCGTGCCGGCCAGGGGCGCGGCCACTGGGTCGCCACCGGTTGCTGGAACTGCGGCAGCCGCACTAGCTGTCGTTGCCCCAACACCTGCGCCGGCAATGGCACTAATGTCACCTCCGTTGCTGACAGCCACGGTGTAAGACACGCCTTCAACTTCCACGGTGTAGATTTCTTCGCCGGCATCATTGGTCTGGACTGTGGTCGTATCTGTGGCCTTGCCTGTGGGCACTGGCTCAAAGGCATCGGGGTTATCTTTATTTTGTAAAAACTTAAGACCGACCTGAGGAAATAGTGCGTAGGTCAAGATATCGTCAATCTGACCTTCTCCACCACTGAGCTCAAAACCATGCTCTGCTGACAGTCCTTCCAGTTCCAACGTCAGTGCTTCTAGCTCTGGCTCAAGATTATCGGCGGGACGGCAGGTGATTGGCTCTTCACCTTCATCGAGAACCCGCGCCTGCAACTCAGCATTCATCGGTGCTGGTGTGGCGCCATACTCGCCGCGCAGCACGCCAGAGGTCTCTTTCGAAATCGACTTGTAACGTTCGCCAGTCAGTACATTTAAGACGGCCTGGGTACCGACAATCTGTGAGGTTGGGGTAACCAATGGAATAAAACCAAGATCTTCACGCACACGTGGAATTTCAGCTAATACTTCGTCGAGGCGATCTTCCGCGCCCTGCTGGCGCAGCTGGCCCTCCATATTGGTGAGCATGCCACCAGGCACCTGGGCCACTAGAATACGCGAATCAACACCGCGCATTGAGCCTTCAAATTCAGAATACTTTTTGCGCACATCTCTAAAGTAAGCGGCAATTTCTTCAAGCTTGACAATATCCAGCCCTGAGTCGCGCTCGGTGCCTTTAAAGATAGAGACCACGGATTCCGTCGCCGAGTGACCATAGGTCATCGACATCGACGATATGGCGGTATCGACACGGTCAATGCCTGCTTCAACACATTTCATAATGGTGCTGGTGGAGAGACCGGTTGTGGCGTGGGCGTGTAACTGAATTGGTATAGAAACAGCCTGTTTAAGCTTGCTGACTAGTTCAAAACCCGTATAAGGGGTGAGCAGTCCGGCCATATCTTTAATGCAGATTGAGTGTGCCCCAGCATCTTCAATCTGGCGACCCATATCGACCCAGCGATCCATGGTGTGCACTGGGCTGACCGTATAAGAAATAGTGCCCTGAGCATGTTTACCTACCTGAACCACCGAACGCAGTGCTGTCTCCAGGTTGCGCATATCGTTCATCGCATCAAATACGCGGAACACATCAATACCGTTTATGGCGGCGCGTTCAACAAATTTCTCGACCACATCATCGGCATAGTGACGATAACCGAGAATATTTTGCCCACGAAACAACATCTGCTGCGGCGTGTTGGGCATCGCCTTTTTGATTTCACGAATACGGTCCCAGGGGTCCTCGCCTAAAAAGCGAATACAGGAATCAAATGTCGCCCCACCCCATGACTCCATCGACCAATAACCGATCTGATCAAGCTTTTCAGCGATCGGCAACATATCATCGATGCGCATGCGGGTTGCAAAAAGAGATTGGTGCGCATCGCGCAGAACAACTTCAGTAATGCCGAGGGCGGCAGGTGTCGAGGGCATATTCATGTCCGTTTTGGTAAGTTCATGTAGAGTTTGTGTTGCTACTTCTTGCCGCGGTGTTGATCAATCGCAGCCTGTATCACTTTGACAATTCGCGGCTCAACCGTCGACTGCACTGACCCAGCAGCAGTTGCACTGACAGCGATCTCTGGCTCATCAATAACGAGTTTATTGACAATCACCGACATCAACGAGGTAACACCCACCAACAGCGTCAAAAATGCGAAGACCGTGCCCATACCGTAGAGCAGCAAATCCAAACCTTGTGAGACCAGCGTTGATTCCATCGGAAATCCCAGATAATGCGTGATAGTGAGTAAATAGCGGCCACGGAATGGCCAGACCGCAAAACTATAGCAATACCCCGATTATTTGCAAGTATGGCTTTGCTTTCGGCCGCGGGAAACCTACAATTCGTCTCACCGCGGCACCTCCCACTCAAGGATCACCATCATTATGCGCATCAAAGAGCTTCTCAATCAGCGGTTTTCCGCCGCCATGCAGGCCGCGGGAATTCCCAGTGAATGCTCCCCAATACTGGCGCTAAGTGGCAAACCGCAGTTTGGCGACTATCAGGCCAATGGTGCCATGGCTGCGGCAAAGCGCTTAAAGAGCAACCCGCGCGAGTTGGCCGAAAAAATTATTCAGCTCGTCGAGCTCGACGGTGTCGCCGACAAACTTGAAATTGCCGGTCCAGGATTTATCAACATCCACCTCAGCGATGCGTTCCTCACTGCCTGCCTGAGTGAAAATACGCTGCATACGAAGGGTGAATCGGTTCACAGTGGCGATCGCCAAACAGTGGTTGTCGACTACTCCTCACCCAATCTTGCCAAAGAGATGCATGTCGGCCATCTGCGCTCAACCATTATTGGCGATGCAGTGGCTCAGGTGCTCGAATATCAGGGCCATAAGGTGGTTCGCCAAAATCATATGGGCGACTGGGGAACCCAGTTCGGCATGCTGATCGCAGAACTCGAACAACAACTCAGCGAAGGCGAGCAGGCTGAGTTGGCGCTAGGTGATTTGGAGCTGTTCTACCAGCAATCAAAAAAACATTTTGATGAGGACCCCGCTTTCGCCGATACCGCTCGCGCCTACGTGGTCAAACTACAGTCTGGCGACGCCCATTGCAGAACGCTGTGGGAGAAATTTATTCAGGTTTCCGTGGCACACAACCTGGAGATTTATCGGCAGTTGAATGTCGGCTTAAGCGCCGAGCATATTATGCCCGAGAGCGCCTATAACGATGATCTGCAAAATGTCCTCGACGATCTGATGGCAGCTGGTATCGCCGTCGAGAGTGAAGGCGCAAAAGTGGTCTTTCTCGATGAACTGGCTGACAAAAACGGCAACCCCTCGGTGATGATTGTGCAAAAATCTGGCGGCGGCTTTCTCTATGCCACGTCCGATCTCGCGGCCATGCGCTATCGTGTCAATCAACTGCATGCCGACCGTATTCTCTATTTTATTGATGCACGGCAATCTCTGCATATGAAGCAGGTCTTTGCCGCTGCTCGCAAAGCCGGCTTTGTTTCCGATGCGGTCAGCCTTGAGCACCACCCCTTTGGCACCATGATGGGCAAAGACGGCAAACCGTTTAAAACCCGCAGCGGCGGCACCGTGAAGCTCGCCGATCTGCTGGTCGAAGCCGTCGAGCGTGCCGAACAGTTATTACGCAGCAAAAATACCGACCTCGGCGATGATGAGATTAAAGCCATTGCTCGCAGCGTCGGCATCGGTGCAATCAAATACGCCGATCTCAGCAAGACGCGGACCAATGACTATATTTTTGACTGGGACGCAATGCTCTCATTTGATGGCAATACAGCGCCCTATTTGCAATATGCCTACACGCGTATTCGCAGTATTTTCCGCAAGGCGGGTTTAGATGCGGACACCTTCAGCGCCGATATTTGCCTTACCGCAGCGCAAGAGAAAACGCTGGTCATGAAGTTGCTGCAGTTTGACGACATCGTCGATCAGGTTGCCGCTGAGGGTTATCCGCATATTCTCTGTAACTATGTCTACGAACTCGCCAGTGCTTATATGACGTTTTATGAGCACTGCCCAGTACTCAAAGATGAGGTTGCCGACAATATTCAAAAAAGCCGTTTGCAGCTGTGCAAGCTGACCTCGGAAACCATCGCCAAAGGCCTCGAATTACTTGGCATTGAAGTGATGGAAAAAATGTAACTAACGTTGGCAGCCAGATTATTTCAGTATCAAGGGCCTCCGAAATTAAACGCAACTTTTGATCAATTGCTGAAGTCACAATAAGAAAAAAAGGACTCCCCCCGCTATGCGCCTGTCTATTTTAATCAGTCTAATCGCCCTTCTCTGCGCCTGTAATAGTGATCATCAGAGTATTGATATTAATAGCAACGCAAACGTTCATGTCAGGGTCGCTGAGCGCGGTCTCGATCAGACCAGCGCAGTGCTGCGCAAACAGCAGGTTAGCAATCCAAGCTATCAAATCGATCTCATGCTCAACGCTGAGGGCACGCCCTTTAGCGGCAGCAACCTGATCAGTTTTGACTTCCAACCTCGTGGCTATGATCTCAGTGTCGATTTTACCGGCGGTGAAGTCATTGAGGTGCTGATCAATGGTCAGTCAGCCGACTATCAATACAATGGCTTTTTCCTCAACTTTGACGAGCGGCAGTTCGAAACCGGCACCAATCAGCTGAAGATTGTCTACACCCATCCCTACAGCAAAGATGGTGCTGGACTCTATTACTTCAAAGACCCACTCGACCAGACTGTCTACACCTACAGTGACCTCGAACCCTACGATGCCAACCGTATTTTTCCACTATTTGATCAGCCTAACCTGAAGGCTCGGTTTACGCTCAATGTCGATGTACCTGCGGCCTGGCAGGTCGTCAGTGCCAATCGCGAATCATCGATTACTAAACAAGCGGATCGAGCGCTGTGGCAATTTCCCGAGACACTGCCGATCAGCAGCTACATTATTTCTGTGCATGCCGGTGAATACGCCAGCTTCGATCTCGGCGACTACGAGGGCATCGCCCTGCGTCTATTCTCGCGTCAGTCAAATGCTCAGTACGTGCCAGTGGACGAGTGGAATGAAGTCACCCGACAGGGCTTTGCATTCTTTAACGATTTTTTCGGTGTCGACTACCCGTTCGGTAAATATGATCAGCTGGCAGTGCCAGACTTTAACTCCGGAGCGATGGAAAATGTCGCCGCGGTCACCTTTGCCGACCGCTATTGCTGCGTCCCCGGTGTGCGCAGTATTGCCGAAAAATCTTTTTTGAAAAATGCCATCCTCCACGAACAGGCGCATATGTGGTTTGGCAACCTGGTGACCATGGATTGGTGGGACGACATCTGGCTGAATGAGAGTTTTGCCGAAATCGCCGGTTACTTCGCACTGGAAACGGTAAAAGATTTTGACCGTCCATGGCTGGAATTTCTCTGGCAGCGCAAGACCTGGGGTTATCGCGACGACGAATATGTCACGTCGCACCCGATCAAAGGCAATATTGACACCACCGAACTGGTCATGTCATCGATTGACGGCATTACTTATGCCAAAGGCGGCTCCGCTCTACGCCAACTTAAATACTATATCGGCGACGCCAATTTCCGTGCCGGCTTGCAGACTTATATGCAAAAGTACGCCTATAAAAACACCCAATTCCAAGATCTGCTCGATGAGCTAGCACTGGCTGCCGCCAACGATGCTGATGTCGACATCGATCAGTGGGCCGATGAGTGGATTAAAACCACCGGCGTCAACCGCGTGGCATCGCAACTGCAATGCACTGATGGGGTGATTGATTCACTGCATCTAATTCAGAGCGGCAGCCCAATCAATCCACAACTGCGCAGCCACAAGCTACAGGTTGGCCTCTACCAGTTTGCCGATACGCCTGAGGGTCGAACGCTTGCACAACCGAGCATTATTCCTGTGTTGATGCGCGGAGAGAGCACCGAGGTCACAGCTGCTAAAGGTCAGGCCTGTCCAGCGCTGGTGCTGCCTAATATTGGCGACTACACCTTTATCAAGGTAATTCTCGACAAACAAACTCGCGCCACACTGGCCAAGCATATCTCCAGCATTGACGACCCTCATGCCCGAGCACTGTTTTGGTTGGCGCTCTGGGATGGTGTCGTGGATGGAGAATATCCGCTCAGCGAATACACTGATATTGCCTTGGCGCACGCCGCGGCCGAAACCAACAACCAGATGATTGACGGAATTGCTGACTCATTGGCCAGTGCCCATAGTTGGATGGAGCGAATGAATGACCACGGACAGTTCGACAAGCCACTGTCACAGCTATCAGTGCAGATTGTCGCTCTCGCCGATCAGCGACTGCGTGCCGCAGAACCCGGCAGCGATGAATTTCAGCTCTGGTTTGGTCTCTATAGCAGTGTGATCTATCTGCCCGAGCAGTTGGAGATTGCCGTGCAGTGGCTGCGTGACAATAACGCCTACGGCTGGACATTGGATCAGCGCAGCCGCTGGTCACTGTTATCGATCCTCGCCACTTACAATCATCCAGACAGTCAAAAACTGGTGGCAGCCGAACATGTCATTGATACCTCTGCACGCGGACAACTGCGCTATCTTTCAGTCAACACAGTGATCGCCGATCGCAGCGAAAAACGGGCCATTATCGAGGCTGTATTAGACCCTGAGAGTGATCAAAGTCTGGCCAGCCGTCGCGCCATGTCTGGCCGCCTATTCGACTTTCGACAGCCGCAGGCAAGTCGCGAATTGGTCGGCCTGGTTATTCAGCGTCTGATTGATGAAAACAGTACCCTGGATCACGGTATTCGCAACTCGCTGGCCTCTTATACCGTGGGATCAGCCTACAGCTGCTCAGCGGACTGGAACCAGCTTGTCGACAGTTATCTGGCTCAGCCGGTCGAACTCAATCCACTGCTGATCAATGGCCTGCGCGAGTCGCGACAAAACAATAACCGCTGCATCAAAGCGAAGGACTTAATGACCACGTCGGGTTAATCGGGTTAGTCGGGTTAAAGGCCCGCTGCTTTTTTTACTTGCCAATGTGATTGCGATACAGCGCTGTGGTCACCGGATCAAAACAGCAAAATGTCACGGACTCAATAAACGGATTTAGGCGCAGCGCCAGGGTGATCTGCTGGATAGCAATCTTGGTCGAACGATTGGCAGGAAAGCCGCACGGGCCATAACTGATTGGCGTGAAGGCGATACTGCGAAAGTTTTGCTGCTTGGCAACGCTCATGGCATTGCGGTAACAGGACGCCAGCTGCTGATCTTCATCGCAATCACCCCCTCGCCAACGTGGAGCAATAGCCTCGATGACAGTTGCTTCCGAACCGCGAATAAGCTGCACATCTCCAATAGACAGTACGGCTAGCAAGTCATTTTCAGCGCTGGGCTCAACGCCGTCATTCGCCGCACTACGGGGGCTAACAACCGCATCTACATGCAGTCCAGCGATCTTTCCTTGATGAATTTTTATGCGGTGCACTGGTTTTTCCGCCCTTCCCCACCTGAAACTAGAATCCGTCAGTATATGGAAAAGTGCCTAACCGAATGTTGACCGCTGTCCCAACATTCATCACAGGCTGTTATCTACTTCACACCCACTGGCTAAGCGCGATCTCGTAACTTGGCGCACATATCGTCAAACTGAGTGCCAACACCATCACCCACTGCTGGACTGAGAAGACTGACCAGCACCACCGCGAGCGAGGCGAAAGTAAAGCCCGGCACCAGCTCGTACAGATCAAATAGGCCGCCACTGAGCTGCGACCAGGCAATCACCGTGACGGCACCCACCAACACACCAGCCAATGCACCCTGAGCGGTCATCGAACGCCAGTAGAGACTGATTAAAATAGCTGGGCCTAAGGAGGCGCCCAACCCAGCCCAAGCATAGCTGACGACATCCAGCACCTTACTCTCAGGATCCATCGCCAGACTCGCCGCGACCACCGCTAAAACGACCACGGCAATGCGACCGATCTGCATACGTTTTTCTGCTGAGAGTGACTTTTTCACCAGCAGCGGATATAAGTCCTCAGCCAACGCTGCGGAGCACACCAGCAGCTGCGAATCGACGGTACTCATGATCGCCGCGAGAATCGCCGCCAATAGAATACCGGCAACAAGAGGATGAAAAACCAAGCTAGTCAAGGTAATAAACACCTTCTCCGGGTCCGCTAGCGGCTCATTCAGATAGGCAACACCACAGAGCCCAACCAAGATCGCCATCAGATAACCAAAGGATGCCCAGCTCACCCCGATGCCAGCTGCGACCCCGGTCTCATCTGCAGACCTCAGCGCCTTAAATCGAGCGAGAATATGCGGCTGACCAAAGTAACCCAGGCCCCAGCCCAGCAGGCTGATAATCGCCAGCCAGCCCAACGGCTCGCCTGTGGCACTGGTAAAGAGATTCAATAACTGAGGATTCGCTGCATCGATCTGCGCCACAGCTGTCGAGACGCCACCGATATTTCCAATCACCAACACCGGCACGGCGATCAGTGCAATCAACATCAGCGACCCCTGAAATACATCAGTCCAAGACACCGCTAAAAAGCCACCAAACAGTGTGTAAAACAGAATCAGCACGACACCCACAAAGACCGCAATATAGTAATCAAGACCAAACACGACATTAAATAGCTTGCCGCCGGCGATCAATCCTGAGGCCACATAGAAAAGGAAAAACAGCAAAATGCTGAGCGCAGCAATCGACTTCAACCAGACTTTTGAATCGTTAAAGCGACGCTGTAAATACGCGGGAATCGTCACAGCATCATCAAGCATTTCGGTGTAAATGCGCAGACGTTTGGCCATCAACAGCCAGTTCGCCGCCACGCCAATCATCAGTCCCAAAGTAATCCAAGCGGCTTCCAAACCCGCCAGATAGGCGTACCCGGGTAGCCCGAGCAAAATCCAGCCGCTCATATCTGACGCACTGGCACTAATCGCCGAGACTAATGGTGAGAGTTTTCTGCCACCGAGAAAGTAATCGCTGGCATCCTTTGTTTTGGTGTAGGCATAAACGCCAATTGCCAAGACGATAATCACATAGAGCAAAAAGGCAACGGTGGTGGGCAGTGACAATTGAGACATGCGATCTCCCTCTTATTTTTTTAAATTGGCTGGCAGGCTAACATGCAGACTAAAGATTAATCGCCTTAATTTCAGACGACAGGTCAATCTGCTCTCGTTCGATTTGCAGCGTTTCAAAATCGAACAAATCAGTATCAGCAAGCTGCGACGGTGAAATATTTTTTAAGGCGCTAAAAATACTCTCCACACGACCCGGATACTGGCGTTCCCATTGTACTAACATCTCTTTGACGACGTTGCGTTGCAGGCCATCCTGAGAGCCACAGAGATTGCAGGGAATAATCGGGAACTGCTTCAGTTCGGCCAGTGCCACCAGATCAGATTCGCGACAGTACGCCAGCGGCCGGATAACAATATTCTTTTTATCATCCGAGAGTAATTTTGGCGGCATGGCTTTGAGTTTGGACTGATAAAACATATTCAAAAACAGTGTTTCGACAATATCATCGCGGTGATGACCCAGCGCGACTTTGCTGCAACCAATCTGTTCGGCAAAGCCGTACAGTGTTCCGCGACGCAGGCGTGAGCAGAGACTGCAATAGGTTTTACCCTCCGGTACCTTGCTGGTAACAATACTGTAGGTATCTTTTTCAAGAATATGATACTCAATGCCGAGCTCATCTAAATAGGCGGGAAGCACATGCTCTGGAAAGCCGGGTTGCTTCTGGTCGAGATTAACCGCCACCAGATCAAACTTAATCGGCGCACTGGCCTGCAAATTCATCAAAATATCCAACATGGCGTAAGAATCTTTGCCGCCGGATAAGCAGACCATAATGCGGTCGCCCTCTTCAACCATATTGTAATCGGCGATCGCTTTACCCACATTGCGTCGCAGACGCTTTTGCAGTTTGTTGGCTTCCAGCTGATTTTTGCGGATCGACATTGGGGGCTCTGTGTGCGGTTGCGTAAAAGTTGGCCATTGTAATTGCAGCGCAGGGATTTCACCAAGCCCGACGTTAAGAGATATTACCTCTCAAGAACAAACAGCGCCGCGATTCCACAAAACGATAGTGCGTAACAATATCGCTACAGCGGCCAAGGCGTCTCCGGCGCATTGATGCGTTGATCGTAGGCGTACTGAATATCACCACTAAAGCCAAGAAGATACAGCGCTTTAGCGTCCTCGGCATAGTGCGTCAACAGACGCAGTAAGTGTCGATCGTCAGCGCCAAACTGTTCTCGGTACCAGGCAAAAACCGCCGATACACGCAACTCATTCTTGGTCACCGTCAAGCCGCGCGGATGACTAATAAATTCGCGCGCATACTGTTTCAGCAGACTATTGGCATTGTCCGCGGTAAATGCCCGAGCATGAATTGCAGGACAGCCCATGCTGGCGCAGCTGAGACCAAAAACCACTTTATAGTCATCCCATACTGGTCTGAGAATTTGCTCATCGATATCCGCAGCATTCAATTTCCGCCCCGCCACGCGAATGCGCCGCTTGCGACTGATTTTGTCCCGATCGACAGTGCTCACCGGGTAGACCTTAAGCAGTCCTTGTAGCGTAAGTGCGTTGTAAAGATTTAACCAATAGGCTTTTTGCTCGAGCTTGCGATAGGACCGCGGATCAATTGAGGCCATTGTGACGATATAGTGATCCAGTATTTTGGCATCGCGGCGAGTGACATCAGCATAGCGAAAGCGATTAATTCCAGACGGATGGTTGCTCACCACATAGGTTTTTAGAAAGCCATCAAACGGCGAATGATCTATACTGTCAGGATTCGTTTCGTCGCTATCGTGCCACATAGTCGAGGCGTGAGCCTCCGTTTTTGCAAGTGTGTTTGAGGCACAGACAAGACTTATCAAGATCAGTAAAAATAGCTGTAATCGCTGCATAATCAACTCCATTTGAATGTGTTTTCCAAGGTAAAATATTGGTCTCGTTAGGGTGGCGAAATAGCGCTCGCTGGTGATCGGCAAACAGATCTCAGATAACTCAGCGCCTGCACCAGTGTCTTGGTAACATTGCCCCTGCTAGCAATCAAATTGGAGTCAGTAGAACTTTGAACAGCATCACCAAAATCGAACAGCAACATGCACAACTGCTGCAAAAGGACCAACAATTTGTCTGGCACCCTTACTCCTCACTGACCGATCCAATCCCGGCTTATCAGGTCGTTTCAGCCAAGGGCGTTTATCTGCAGCTGGCCGATGGCCGCGAGCTGATCGACGGAATGTCATCCTGGTGGTGTGCGATTCACGGCTACAATCATCCCGTGTTAAATGAAGCGGCAAAAAACCAGATCGACAAGTTCAGCCATGTGATGTTTGGCGGCATTACCCATGCGCCAGCGGTAGAACTCTGTGAGAAGTTGGTGGCCATCACACCACCCGGGCTGGACAAAGTATTTCTCTCTGACTCCGGCTCAGTGGCCGTTGAGGTGGCGATTAAAATGGCCTTTCAATACTGGATTTCTCAGGGCCAATCCGCAAAATCGCAGCTGTTAACCCTGCGCAGCGGCTATCACGGCGATACCTTTGCGGCCATGTCGGTGTGCGACCCCAAGACTGGTATGCACCATATGTTTGATCAGGTGGTGGCAAAACATCACTTTGCCCCAGCACCGCAGACTGGTGTCCATGAAGAGTGGAACGAAGAGGATATCGCTGAGTTTGCCGAGATCATTGCCAGCAAAAGTGATCGCTTAGCCGCGGTGATACTCGAGCCTATTGTGCAGGGTGCCGGCGGCATGCGCTTTTATTCGCCAATGTATTTAAAGCGCGTTCGTGAGCTCTGTGATCAGTACAATGTGCTGTTAATTGCCGACGAGATCGCCACCGGATTTGGCCGCAGTGGAAAATTATTTGCCTGCGAATGGGCGGGAATTTCACCGGATATTATCTGTCTCGGCAAAGCCATTACTGGCGGTTATATGACATTGGCTGCAACACTATGCAGCGAAGAAGTCAGCCGCGGAATCTGTGAAGGTGAGGCAGGCTGCTTTATGCACGGCCCCACGTTTATGGGCAATCCTCTTGCCTGCTCAGTCGCCAATGCCAGCATTGATCTATTGCTGAATAGCGATTGGCAGGCCAATATTCAGCGCATCGAACATACGTTAACAACTCAGCTAGCGCCATTTGCGGCACTCGACAGCGTTGCCGAAATCCGCGTGCTCGGCGCCATTGGTGTGATAGAAATGCACCAGCCAGTCAACCTCGCCGAGATTCAGAAAAAATTTGTCGCAGAGGGTATCTGGGTGCGCCCGTTCGGCAAATTGGTCTATGTGATGCCACCCTATATTACTAGCGACGATGAACTAACCACATTGCTCAACGGCATTTACA
>JAFMBY010000055.1 GCA_017858135.1 Porticoccaceae bacterium
GTGAGCAACCTCAAAGGCTCAGGCTTATTCAAAACATTGATTTAAATAACCCACACTACCTTCAATACTTGCCATCAATTCAGCATTTGCATCATGAACAATGCATCTAAAATCTGATGGACTTGTTGTTATTTTATAACCTTTCACTTCCGAACTTTTTTGCCAGCATTGCTCCAAGGATAGTGACTCACTGACTCTTTGGTTTACATGATCCCAGTTGCTATACAAAGGGTCTTCTGCCGACCAATAGTTATTTCCAGTTATCGGTTGAATTTCACATGGCTTATATTGCAATGAGTATAAAGTGCCAGTTTGACCAGCACCTCCGCCCATATTAATAGCGATATGACCATCTTTGCCAATGTTCGGAGCAAAAGAAATGGAGCGTGAGAAGCGCTCATTGGCCTCAAGGTTTAATCCAAAACCACCTTGCTGGTTATTGATTCGATTAAACGTTTTCACTGTTTTATCTTCATTTAAATACAACAAGTAACCATAGCCTTCGTTAAACTGATTGGCACCCGTGGCTAGATCGATAGTACCATCGCCGTTTAAATCACCGACTGCCGCTAAAGCATGGCCAAGCTGGCCACCATAACTGCCATTGGAGTTTTGTACATCAGGTAAATCCTCATTAAATCCTGCCTGCTTAGCACCAATTTTTAACTTTGAAACCACTTCAAAGCTCTCGCTATCGAGCGACAAAATCCATATTGCACCACGACCACCGTCGCTCATAAAAGCACCGACAGCAAGCTCTAACGTGCCATCTCTATCTAGATCACCGAGCATTGAAGATTCACGGCCGCCAAATTGATCGCCATCGCTTAAACCATCGCCAAAGTTACCCTTCGTTGAGCTTATAGTAACGGTCTTGCTTTTATCAACTTGGGAGTCAGCATCTAAAAATAACAGGTCAATGGCGCCGCGCTCATTGCCCCCATCATTTGAGGAAGGATTAGCGCCGACGAGATCTATACGGCCATCGCCGTCGATGTCACCAATACTTGATAACTGCCAATCGTATTAACATCAACGTCTGAAGTCATCACAATATATTCGCTTATATCACCATCAACAGTATCGAAAGCTGTTGCGCCAACATCGTTATAAAGTGAACTCAACTCAAGTGTTACCGGCGTGTAGCCGGAAAGCTGGATTATCGGTGGCGTGTTATCCGTCACTGGTAAGGGATCATTATTATTGCTCTGAACATTATCAACTGTCTCTGAGCCACCACAAGCTGCAAGGAATAAACACAATAGTAAAAACGATAGCGAACTTAAGTTACTGCGCAAGTTTCTATCTGGCTGGATAGGCTTTTTGTCGGCACTGTGGTTAGCGTGGCCTTCTGAATTTTTACGATTCGCCATGACCAATGATGGGAGGATTCGCAATCTAGCGCTTTGCGTTGGGGACTGTTTGATGAGCATATCCTTTAAAATGATTGCGTAGATAAACGCCCACTTTTGACCGCCGTTGACAAGATCAGCGTTTTTTTCATGCACTGCAAACATAAGCGTAATCATGGATCGCTCAATAACCTGACGCCCCCAGATATGTTTTATGGGTTAGCGAGAGGAAATACTGGAATAGAGTCGGCACTTACCTTCCAATCTTGTCTTGCAACGCGTCGCCGCATACGTGGATTATGGAACTGTTCGATAGTTTTAAACACTGGGAAGTCCAACACAGGAAAAGGTAGTTCAATAGCTTCCGTCACAACGGCAACTCTTGGCGTTACCTGCACTTCAACGATAAAGAGATTCAGCTAAGAACATTAAAGCCTGGCATCAGGGTATCCAAACCCACCACCAACAGCCCTAGTCCCGTCGCCCAGATGGTACAGGCAAGCACGTCAATCAATGTGAACTTGATTCTACTGGTTGCGCTAACACCAACCATCATTGGCACCAAACTTCTGACCGCGGGTACTAGCCGACCTAATACTATGGCGCTGGCGCCATGCTTTAGAATAAACCGTTCACTCTTTTGTAACTGACTAGCGCGCTTTTTGGCAAAGCCTGTGTGATGCAATTTGTCACCCAGCCAGCGACCGAGATAAAAACCCAAGTGATCTGACAGACAGGCACCGGCAAAAGCCAATGACATGATCTGCGCCAGCGTGGCCAACTGTTCGGTATAGAGGATGGTAGAGACGGTTAGCAGAACGACACCGGACACCAGCAGGCCAATGCCCGGGCAGGCTTCTAAAAACGCCAGCAGCGGAATCATCATCCATGCATGCTGTTTGTTGGCATTGAGCCAGTTCACTATGATCTCGTCGATAGGAGTATTCCAACTGTCCGATAAAAAAATGTTTGCGCAAACGATATTAAGAAAGGGCTACCGGGGCAGCCCTTTAACAATCTAACGTCAGTCTAAAAGATTACGAAAAGTCAGGGTTTTCTGGATTGTAAAAAACCTTGGAGTTATGCAATTCAGGATTACCACAGGTCATAGTCGCTTCCAACAATGCTTTGGCTTCTCCACCATTGGCCGCCCAGCCCTCATTAGCCACATTCATACGCTCAAAGCTTGAGTGGAAATTACCCCAATAGACATCCACCTCACTTGACTCAGAATTACTGGCATAGATTCCATAAGCATAAAACTCAGCGTCAGCAACTGGCACCTGATCAAGCCAAGCGTTGTAACCCGCAATAGCGACATTCAAATCGTCCATTGTTTTGCCGTCATTGAGATTACATGGGAAATAGGCCGATGCAAACTCACCTGACGCAGCCGGTTCGCCAAAACTCGATGGATCGCGGGGAAAATGAAAATCCCAAGCAATTCTATTGGGACCATCGCAGGTCATTACATTTTCATATTTGCTGGCCCAAGCTTGGGCTACGTCACTGGCGACCCATTCCTGCCAGCCAGCGTCTGCAGCTTCTTTCGAAGTCCATTGCAGTTCCCACCAGCCGTTAGGAAATTGATTTTCTTCACTCGCAGGAGCATAACCCCAAGCACCGAGAATTTCGCCAGAGATACCCGAGGTACGCCATTCAGCAATCATTTTATCTACTGTTTCCGCACTAAAATCTGGGCCTGCAGTACAGGGGATAAATTCATTGTAAAAGGTCTCGCCGACCATATCGAAAGTCACAGCGTCTTGCTCAGCGGATGCAGCCACTAGCGCTTGCTCAGCCGGTGCGGCAACCATAGCCCGGTCTTGTTCGCTCGAGCAGCCCGCTAGGGCGATAACTGTAAAACTTGCTACTAATAATTTATTCATTTTGATTCCCCTTTTATTTAATGTAATTTTTGTTATGAAAAAGTGCTTGTGGATCTCAAAAGTTGCAACATGACTATACATAAATAAATGAGTTAATATCCAGCATAAATAGCTAACTCGATATTTGAGCCTGGCCGGCCATAGACATAAACTCTGCTATTAAAGGGTCGTTGAGTTTTTTCTTGAAACAACAGAGGCCCAAATCAAAGGGTGGAATATTCGTCTCGGGCAGCAACTCGACACGATCTTTAACCGGGCTGTTCTCCACCACCACATTCGGCGCAATACCAATACCACAGCCCAGAGCGACCATACTAACCAACGCCTCTTGACCAGAGACCTGGGCATAGACATTTGGCCGCACCGACGTCTTTTGTCGGAACCACTGTTCAAAACGCTTTCTGGCAACACCGTGCTCCGGCAGAATAATTGGCAGACTGGCCCAATCGATAACCTCTGCCTGCAATGCTTTTTTGACGGCGCAGTTAATCGTTGGTGCGATAATCGCCAGAGGTACTGTGGCGATGGTTTGGAAATGGATGCTCGACGCCAACTCATCGGGGCGGGCAGCAATGGCCAGATCGACGCTCTGGTTTTTAATCTGATCAATGCCATCGGCAGCATCACCGGTGTCGAGGTTGATATCCACATTGGGGTGAGCCTGACGAAATTTTTCCAATAATGGCGGTAAATAAGAATAAGACGCCGTCACCGAACAGTACAATTTTAAAGAACCGGAGAGCTTTTTCTGCGACTGGTTCAATGACTGTTTTAAGCTTTCAAATTGGCTGATTTGCTGATCTGCGTAGGCAAGTAATTTTTTCCCCGCGGCAGTTAACAGCACAGAGCGATTATCACGAATAAATAGTTGGCTGCCGAGCTGTTGTTCTAATCTTTGCATCGAGCGACTCAGGGTCGACGGACTGACATGATAGGCGGCGGCAGTTTTACCAAAGTGCAAGCTGGTGGCCAGATGCTGAAACAGGGTTAGTGATCGAATATCCATCAGGGCAGCTTAAACGGTCGCCCTCTATATTGCAAAATACGCAACACTATGGTGAATTTATATCGTTTTAAGCAACAGTCTAAATCAAGTAGACTTCTCTAACGAGTGTCGTAGCACACCATATTTATCAATTTACCCCTCAGTCAATCCACCGAAAGCCGGTGGCCGGAGAAAAAAATGGCTAATTACTTTAATACCCTCAGCTTGCGCGACAAACTCACGCAGCTGGGCAAATGTAGATTTATGGACCGCAGCGAATTTACCGACGGCTGCGAATTTATCAAGGACTGGAACATTGTCATTATTGGCTGTGGCGCTCAGGGCCTCAACCAGGGTCTCAATATGCGCGACTCTGGCCTAAATATTTCCTACGCACTGCGCGCTCAGGCGATTGCTGAGAAACGTCAGTCGTTTCGCTGGGCATCAGAAAATGGCTTTACTGTGGGCACGGCTGAAGAGCTGGTTCCAGCTGCCGATCTGGTCCTTAACCTGACTCCTGACAAGCAGCACACTGCCGCCGTAACTGCGGTTATGCCGCTGATGAAGCACGGCGCAACTCTGGCTTATTCCCATGGCTTTAACATTGTTGAAGAAGGCATGCAGATTCGCCCTGACCTGACTGTTGTGATGGTTGCTCCCAAGTGCCCCGGCACAGAAGTACGTGAAGAATACAAGCGCGGCTTTGGTGTTCCAACGCTGATCGCTGTGCACCCTGAGAATGATCCCAATGGCAATGGTCTGGCAATCGCTAAAGCCTATGCCTCCGCCACAGGTGGCGATCGCGCTGGTGTGTTGGAGTCGTCCTTTATTGCAGAAGTAAAATCTGACCTGATGGGCGAGCAGACTATTCTCTGCGGCATGCTGCAAACCGGTGCAGTTCTGGGGCACCAGCAGCTGCTTAACCTGGGTGTCGATGCTGGCTATGCGCGCAAGCTGATTCAGTACGGTTGGGAAACGGTCACCGAAGGCCTCAAGCATGGCGGTATCACCAATATGATGGATCGTCTGAGCAACCCAGCGAAAATCAAAGCCTTTGATATGTCAGAAGAGCTCAAAGTCACACTGCGTCCACTGTTTGAAAAGCATATGGACGATATTATCGAGGGTGAATTCTCACGCACCATGATGGTCGACTGGGCTAATGACGACGCGAACCTTCTCAAGTGGCGCGCGCAAACTGCCGACTCGTCTTTTGAGCAGGCACCAGATTGCGATATCGACATTACCGAGCAAGAGTTTTACGACAAAGGCATCTATCTTGTCGCAATGATTAAAGCTGGTGTTGAGCTGGCTTTTGAAACCATGGTTGCCTCGGGCATTATCGAAGAGTCTGCCTATTACGAGTCACTGCACGAGACACCATTGATCGCCAACTGTATTGCGCGCAATAAGCTCTATGAGATGAACGTGGTGATTTCAGATACTGCAGAGTATGGCAATTACCTGTTTACTCATGCGGCAGTGCCACTGCTGCAAGACCACGCTAACTCATTGACTCTGGAAGATCTGGGCGGTGGTTTAACTGATAGCTCCAATGCTGTTGATAATATTCGCTTGATCGAAGTGAACGATGCGATTCGCGACCACGATGTCGAGATTATCGGCCATGAGCTGCGCGGCTATATGACAGATATGAAGCGTATTGTAGAAATGGGTTGAGACGCATAGCGTCTAATTCAGTGGCATAACAAACGGCGGGCTGAGACTTTAAATCAAGACTAAAGCAAGACGTTAAAATAAGGCTTGTTTTAACGTCTTAGCCCGCTTTGCCATAGAAATCTTATTGACACTGATTGCCAATATCAGCTCCTTAACAATGCACTCGATTACGTTTTAGCCATGCTTCATCGGAGGCTAACACAACAATAACCAGCCCAAAGCGGGCGAATATCGTAAACGCTCTGTTATATAAGGCTATATTGCAGCCCGACATCCTATAATTAGTACTAGTTCTGTCGATACAATCTGATACACTTCGGGTTTAATTAGGTTTGAGCAGCTACCAGGGACAGTCGAACAGCCTATCAGGACAGACTGGATTGAGAGTTAGGTTAATTAAGCCAGCATCACTTAGCCGCTAGAGCCTTTTATTTAAGCTTTAAGGCGTACACCATTTTTTTTGTTGAATTTTGTTAAAGGCACTAACCTATGTCAGACGTCAATGGACAATACGAATTTTATGTAGGCGAAGGCACTCATCTCGAGGGTGCATCCCTAGCTATCAGCGGCACTGCTAGAATCGACGGCAAAATTGTTGGTCGGGTCTCAGTAAAGCATCTTATTGTTGGTCCGAACGGGGTCGTTCAAGGTGATATTTCTGGCGAGACAGCCACCGTTGAGGGCATCGTTGAAGACACTCTGACCTTGACCGGAAAATTGACTGTCTGTGCGTCAGGCAAGATTCGCGGCAAGATTCACTATGGGTCACTCGAGACTATTCAGGGCGCCAAACTGGTTGGTGAAATATCCACCGACTGGGATGAAGACTCTTACAGCCCCAAGCCAGTTGTTTCTGACCGTCTGGAAGCCTTCACCGCATCGCTTAACAATGATGATGCGCCTGCGGATGAAACAGTCTAGAGCGCAGTGATACCGCGCCTACTGTCAAACTATAAGTATAATTTTGCCTATTTTTGGAAAACCGCCTGTGCATGGCCTGACTAAAACAGCTATTTTTGCAAATTCAAAAGGTGGTGTAGGCAAAAGCACCATCGCACTGCTGATGAGTCTGGGTTTGGCGACTCGGCACAGCGATTCAAAAATAGAGCTGATCGATCTGGATCCTCAAGCGACCAGTAGTGACTCGCTGAGACGCTTTGCCAACCGACGCTTTACCGTCGTTCAGGATGAAAGCTTCTTTCTTGGCAATGGCTTTCCCAACAACTCGAAAATCATCAACCATATAGAGTCAAAAGTCAGCTTCAAGCACAATAGCAACTACATGGTTTTTGACAGCCCTGCTGGCAGTGACCCAGCGCGAAGTGCATTCTTTCTCAGCTGCGATATTATTTTTGTGCCGACCTCAGTGAGTGACGCCGATATCTTTGCAACCAAAAAATTTCTCGACTCGCTAGATGAATTATTTAAAAGTGAAGCGGGCATCAGTAGCGGAAAACCACCCTCTGTGGTGATTCTGCCGACCATGGTAGACAGTCGCGATGAGTTTAACGAGTTGCGCACAGTGTTAGCCCATGCCCCAGCCTACCTCGGTAAGCCACTTTATTATTCACCGCTTTTCAGGCGTGCATTTCGCGCAGAGGCGAATGATAAAAACGTGAGAGATTTACTCTTGGAATCAGCTGACTATATTCAGTGGCTGACCCATCTATTCGTGCACTCACACACCATCAAACAGCGCCCCAAGAAGCTTTTCCAGCTCTAACGCGGCGCTGCGACGATTCCAATACTGGGTTTGTTTAACCTACTGAGTGATGCGAATTATCTTCCCATCACTCAGCCTATCTAAGGACGACTACTCGGCGACCGGCTCGCCTTTTGGCGCAATCACGTTTGCACCATTCAGCGCATACCAACCGATATAGATATAACAGATCAAAGGCACAATAAAGCTCAACTGAATCCCAATAGTATCCGCTGCAACACCCTGTACCAACGGTATCAAGGCGCCGCCGACAATTGCCTGACAGACAAAGCCAGAGCCTTTGCTGGTCATTGATCCAAGGCCCTTAACCGCCAGCGTAAAGATGGTTGGGAACATAATCGAGTTAAAGAAGCCAACTGCCAGAATAGACCACATTGCCACACTACCAGTCGTATTCATGCTGACGACAATCATCACGATGGCAATCACGGCATTGACCGCCAGATATTTAGTGTCGGCGATATAGTTCATTAACACAGCGCCGATCAGGCGCCCAATCATCGCCGCACCCCAGTAATAGGCAACCATTTCACCAGCATCTTCTGTACTCAGACCTGCAATGGAACTCTCAGAGAAGTAGTTAACCAAGAAGCTACCGATAGACACTTCGCCGCCTACATAGAGAAAAATCGCCAGCGCGCCCAATACCAGGTGACGGTGCTCCCAGACATTGCCCTCGCTCTTCTCCTTACTTTCCATATGGGTCAGCACTGGCAATTTAATTTTGCGAAACACCAATGCTGCGGCAGTCAGTAAGCCTGCAATCATTAAATAGGGCCCCTGCACTGCTGAAGCATCTGCAGCCACAACACCGAGAATCAATGTAGCGCCAACGATTGGACCTACTGTGGTACCAAATGAGTTCGCTGCCTGCGCCAGATTAAGACGACTGGCCGCCGTCGTCTCTGGCCCCAATGCTGCCACGTAGGGGTTAGCAGCTACCTGCAAAATGGTGATGCCACTGGCCAGCACAAAGAAGCCAAACAGGAACAGTGAATAGAGGTGCAAACTGGCAGAGGGGTAAAATAGACAGCAGCCGGCTGCAGTGGTCAAAAGACCAATCACAATACCCTGCTGATAACCAACCTTATCAATTAACCTGCCAGCAAAGGGCGATACAATAAAGTAGGCGCCAAAGAAGCAGAACTGCACCAACATGGCTTGCGTGTAGTTGAGATCAAATGACTCTTTTAAAAATGGAATTAAAATATCGTTTAGAACGGTGATAAAGCCCCAAAAGAAAAACAGACAGGTCATCGCGATAAACGCAAACGTTTGCTTCCCCTGAACCTGACCCTCTGCCACTGTTGCGGATGACGCTTCTGGTGTTGAACCTGCCATGAGACCCCCTCTCGAAATAAAATGTAGTAAGTTGTTGTTTTAAAATTTTTATTATTGGTCAGAGTAGGTTGCAACAGAGTCACATTCAACAACTATTCGTTGGATGGGGCCATCTTTACGCTTGAATGACAGCAGATTTGTTAATACTCACTTATAGAAGCAAAGAAACGTCAAGAATCAACACCAATCAATGCAGTGACTCAAGGAATTGAGCCCAATCCTCAGGAGTGTCGATATCCATGGCGGCCCTATCAAGCTCGATTTCGATAATGTTGATATCAGGCCGCTGCAACACAGTTTTGGCGCCGCTGTCACCGGACAAAGCGGCTAGGTCAGGCAATAGGCTCTGCGGAAAAATGGCCGGCACACCGCACCTACCGGCGTAATAGGCAGCCACCGTATTGTCACCATCAAAAGCATTCAGCAATAGCTTAAAGTCGTCGATGGTAAGGACCGTTTGGTCCGCTAAAAGAATCAATACGCCATCGCAGCATGGATCAATATTCTCGACGCCGACAACAATAGACGAGCTCAGGCCCTGCTGCCAATCATTGTTATGGATAATCCTAGCGCCTGAAATAAGCGGCTCAATACGTTCGCGATTGGCCCCCAACACCACTGAAACCCGATCGCGACAAACCACATTAGCGTTATCTATACAGTGCTGGAGCATCGACTTGCCGTGGTATTCAAGCAGCTGCTTGGCAGAACCAAAACGGCTGGCGGCACCTGCGGCAAGAATTAATACCTGGATATTGTGCTTCACTATCAGTATCAGCTGCGCAGTTCGGGCACTGGTGTCAGCACACCACTTATGGACTGACCAGCGGCGCCCTGCAATAGCGCATGACACTCGGCCAAGATAGACAAGGCGATGCCTTCGGGTAATTCAGCACCGAGATTTAATCCGGCTGGACCGGCGATGGGAATACTCAGCTCTTGCTTATCCAGCTGCGCCAGCGCCAACACCTGCTGCCGGCGAGAAGCCGGCCCCAACAGCGCTAGATATTGGATGGGGCTGTGCTGCAAGACCTTGATTGCGTCGGCATCGATCTGCAAATTGTGCGACATCACCACCGCGGCATCCCAATCTGTTGCGAGTTTATTGTGCATTAGCTGATCCAGCGGCTCACGGAGAATATGATCAGCGGACAAAAAGTACTCGCGTCGTCCATTGGCCGGTCGCGAATCCCACAGCGTCACCGTCCAACCCAGGGTCTTGGCCATTGCCACCAGTGGCTGGGCATCGACACCGGCACCAATTAATAAAAGATGCGGCGGCGGGCTCAAGGGGGTCACCAGCCAAGTTTGATTGTCTTGTTCAATTAATGTTGCACAGCGGCCATGAGAGCTCGAACCCAGCGCAACTGAGTCCTGCGCCTGCCACTTAGCAGCAACAGTACCCTCGCTAATATGCTGGCTATACAGTCCCTTTCCGCCGCGGCTTAGGTGCTCGTAGACCTCGATCAAATCGAGATAATTGAGCCCAGCTAAAATCGGTTGCAGCACAATATATACTGTACCGCCGCAGCCAATTCCCAGCTGAAAGGCAATATCATCTTCATCGCCACCGTCATAACTGATAGTCAGGGCCTGCTTGCTATGCATGACTCGCGCCGCTTGGCGCTGAATATCCGCTTCCAAACAGCCACCGCTAAGCAGACCAAACTGCTGCCCGAGATCGTTAAATAGCATCATCGCGCCGGCTTTTCGATAACAGGGGCCAAGCGTCTTATAAACCGTCGCCAGCACCCAGAGATGCTCATCGCGACGGGGATACCAATGCTCTAGCAACGGTAAAAAATGATTTGCCATCATATTTCGTTAAACCTCCAGGCGAGCAAGTTAGTCGTTAACTTAAACGCAGAGGAAGATTGCGCAAACGCTGCCCGCTGGCTTTAAACACCGCATTGGCCACGGCTGGCGCCAGCGGCGGTAAGCCGGGCTCACCAACGCCCTCAGGATGCTCTTGGCTATCGACTATATAAACCTCGACCTCAGGTGCGTCAGCCATGCGCAGTATCGGGTAGTTATGGAAATTGCTCTGCTGTACCACGCCATCGACCAGGGTTATTTCGCCAAACAGTGCCGCAGTCAGACCATACATAATCCCTCCCTCGACCTGATCGCGAACAATCCCGGGATTGACCACCATGCCGCAATCAATCGCCGCGGTGACTTTGTGCACGACAATCTTAGCCCCCTCAACCGAGACCTCGGCGATTTGTGCAACCGCCGAGCCAAACGAGCTGTGGCTGGCGAGCCCGTGAAAATGGCCCTCTGGCAATGGCTTGCCCCAACCTGCTTTTGCAGCAACCATTTCAGTCGCTTTGGTTAAGCGCGGATTATTTTGCATATTAGCGAGACGAAATTGTAGCTCGTCGATACCGGCACGCTGCGCCAATTCATCAATAAAGGATTCTTTAAAGAAGGCATTGGATGAGTGACCCACCGAACGCCAGAAACCGGTGCGCAGCCCAGGATCCTGGGTGACATGACGAACTGTCTTGTTTGGCGCGTCATAGTCAGCGTAAATGCCATCAGCAGAACTGGGATCAGCGATAAAACGCTTAAACAGCGGCCGACCCAACTTGCTTAACCAATCGACAAAGCCCTTATTTAAATAGTCAGGCGCCAACACATCAACCCATTGATCGAGCACATGATCCATCACATTGGGGCCCACTCGACGCACCGCCCAGGTTTCAATAACCCCCTGCGCAGAGACCCCAGCCTGCATGCGCACCAGCGCCGCCGGACGATAGAAGTCATTGCTCATATCATCTTCGCGACTCCAGACCACCTGAATATTGCGTCCGGTTTTCTTGGCAATCACCACTGCTTCCGCAACATCATCGCCAAGACCGCGACGACCAAAACCACCGCCTAAAAAGGCCGGATGAACCTTCACTTTATCGGCATCAAAATCACCGTAGTAAACAGCTGCGCCAGCCGAAGCCTGCACCGACTGGGTACCCAGATAAACCGCACAGGAGTCGCCCTCTACTGCAACCGTGCAATTCAATGGTTCCATGGTGGCGTGAGCCAGATAAGGCGCGTAATAATCGGCTTCGACAACATGCTGTGCCTGATCAAGTAACTTATCCCCCTCGCCTTCTTCACAGCACTCCAAGCCTTTCTGACTTTGGTCATTGAGGGTTTCAGTAAATCCCTTATAGATGCTATCGGATGACCAAGACGCAAGCTCGGGCGTATCCCAAACTAACTGCACGGCAGCGGCGGCTTTGCGCGCTTGCCAGTAGGACTGTGCGACAACGGCAACGCCATTGCGAAGTTCAACTACATCCACCACACCGGACTGCTTTAGTGCCACAGAGGCATCAAAGCTCTGCAGCGCAGCACCGAGTACCGGCGATCTGACCACCACCGCGCGATAAAGATTTTCAACCTCGGCATCGATACCGAAAATGGCCGTTCCAGTAGACTTGGCCAAGGTATCCAAACGCGGACGCTCGCGACCGATTTGGTCAAACTGTTCGGGGCTTCTGAGTGGCGAATTTTCTGGTATCGGCATCGTAGAAGCCAGCGCAACAAAGTCACCAAATCCATAACGTTGGCCATCGACCGTAACATGACCATTGGCTAACAGTAGCTTATCGACAGGCTGATTGAGCTGGCGAGCAGCGGCATTGCGGATTGCCGCGGCAGTATCAGCCGCAGCCTGTCTGATCGGCAAAAACTGGGCGCGAGTTGCGTTGCTGCCACCGGTACCCTGCATCCCCATCTCTGGATTTTTATAGTCCTCGTGCAGGCTGGCATGGCGAACATCAATTGCCGTGGGATCAACACGCAATTCTTCGGCAACCAGTGTGGTCAGACCATCGAGAATTCCCTGCCCCATCTCACTGCTGGGCAGGTAAAAGATAACCTGATTATCCGCGGTAATTTGGATAAATGAGTTGGGCTCAAAAGCACCGGCAATACCGGCGTAACCCTTGGTTTTAGCTGTAGCCGTCGAGCAGCCCACAATTAACCCTGTGGCTATAGCGCCGGTGGATAGTAGAAATCGTCGTCGCGTAAGAGAAGTTTTATTCATTGCTTGACCTCCACGTTGGCGGGATCAAACGTCTCGACCATGCTCACCGGTACACGCATAGACTGTGCAGCAGATTTAATCGCCGACTTGATTTTGCCATAGGTACCGCAGCGACAAATATTGCCATTCATAGCCGCTTCAATATCGGCATTGGAGGGGTTGGGGTTTTTGCTCAACAGCGCGCTGGCTGACATTAACTGGCCAGACTGACAGTAGCCGCATTGCGCGACACTCTGCTCTACCCAAGCCTGCTGCAGCGGGTGCAAATTATCCGCCTGACCTAAACCTTCAATGCTGGTAATGACCGCGCCTTGAACAGCTGAGACCGGTAAGATGCAGGTGCGCACCGCTTCACCGTTTACATGCATGGTACAGGCACCACAGAGACCCATGCCGCAACCAAACTTGCTGCCCTTCAGTTTAAAGTGATCACGCACTACCCACAGCAGTGGCGTATCGGGATCAAGGTCGACTTCGACAGGGCTATTATTGAGCTGAAAATTAATCATGGCAGGGTTAACTCGCTAAAGTAAGCGGCATAGATTGCAGAGTAAGCGGGCAAACTTCAAGTTAAAATACCCGACAATAGTGACCCGCGATACCCCTTAGCCGCGCAACATACTGTGCATCACTTGCTTTAGCGCGTTGTGCAGATTGCGCATCTCATTGAGGTTATCGGGATCAGTCATCCAGTGATAGACAATGCCGCTGACTGAGGCGGTAAAGTGATCGGCGAGCATTTCCGCATCGACGGTTGATGCCACTTCTTGCGCTGCTATAGCCTGCTCAATCCAGCTGATAACATCGGCACGACGGCGTTTATGAATACCGAGGATTGCACCTTTAAGCTGAGAGTCCGGCGCCATAGAGTCAAACCAAAGGCGATAAAATGCCTCAACATGTTTTGGTGCATCTTCACAAAACTTAATATGTGCATCGAGGGCCGCGGCAATGGCTTGGTAGCCGAAGCTGTTGGCGGTAACCTGAGTTAGCTCGCCGAGCCACTCATCACCAACCGACCTGAGCACAAAATCAAACAGGCCCTCTCGATTACCAAACCGGTAACCGGCCAGCCCGCGGGAATAACCGGCTTTTTCACCGACATCTTTTAAGGTGACCTGGCCAGCGCCGCGTTCGACAATTAGATCCACCGCCGCCTCAAGCATCTTAGCGTCGGAGATCTCTTTGCGCTCAACCTGAGTCAGTCGAAGAGCTTTAGCCATTATTGATCGGTCCCTGTATTTGGAGTTGCTGATGTTATTATCGCAAACGCTTCATGCCGCGGTATTTTGCGACACAAGTGGGCAACAATGCACGCAGAAAGGGAGGCTATATTAATCAATGGCCAAATCAGAGCCTTTTTAACCCCCTTCTGGTAGACCATGCCAAGCATGATTACATGCTGCGACGATATTGGCCGCCAACGTCAAACAAGGCATTAGTGATCTGCCCCAAAGAACAGCAGCGCACCGCTTCCATAAGCACCTCAAAGCCATTACCACCCTCGCGCACGGTGTTCTGCAGGCGCTTAAGCACCTCTGCTGACTCGGCACTGTGCTGCTCTTGAAACGCGTGCAGCCGTTTGATCTGGCTTTGTTTTTCAGCGTCCGTTGAACGAGCCAGTTCAATTTCCACAGGCTCTTCTTCGGTTTCACTGAGGAAGGTATTGACCCCGACAATCGGGAATGAACCATCGTGCTTTTTGTGCTCATAATACAGCGATTCTTCCTGAATCTTGCCACGTTGATAACCGGTTTCCATGGCACCCAACACACCGCCACGATCGGAAATTTTTTCAAATTCCTGAAGTACGGCCTCTTCAACTAGGTCAGTTAGCTCATCAATAATAAAGGCACCCTGGCTCGGATTTTCGTTCTTGGCCAAACCCCACTCCTGATTGATAATCAGCTGAATCGCCAGTGCCCGGCGCACCGACTCTTCTGTGGGCGTGGTAATGGCTTCGTCATAGGCATTGGTGTGCAGGCTATTACAATTGTCGTAAATCGCGATTAACGCTTGCAGGGTAGTGCGAATATCATTGAAGTTCATTTCCTGGGCATGCAACGAGCGGCCAGAAGTCTGAATATGGTATTTCAGTTTTTGGCTGCGTGGGTTCGCGCCGTAAAGGTCGCGCATGGAGGTGGCCCAGATACGTCGCGCCACTCGGCCCATCACCGTGTACTCCGGATCCATGCCGTTGGAGAAGAAGAATGACAGGTTGGGAGCAAAGTCATCAATATTCATGCCGCGGGCCAGGTAGGCTTCAACAAAGGTAAAGCCATTGGACAGGGTAAAGGCCAACTGGGAGATTGGGTTCGCTCCGGCTTCGGCAATATGGTATCCAGAGATCGACACCGAGTAGAAGTTGCGAATCTGTTCGTCGATAAAATACTGCTGCATATCACCCATCATGCGCAGGCTGAATTCGGTAGAAAAGATACAGGTGTTTTGCCCTTGATCTTCTTTGAGAATATCGGCCTGTACGGTTCCACGCACCCGCTGCAGAGTGTTGCTGCGCAATTTTTGGTACTCATCATCTTTCGGCTGACGACTGTTTTCAGCAACAAACTGATCAACCTGCTGATCAATTGCCGTGTTCAAAAACATCGCCAAAATAGTCGGTGCCGGGCCATTAATGGTCATCGACACTGAGGTGGTTGGGTTACATAGATCAAAGCCATCGTAGAGGGCTTTCATATCATCCAAGGTACAGATGGACACACCGGCATTACCGATTTTGCCATAAATATCGGGACGCTCATGGGGATCAAATCCATAGAGGGTGACTGAATCGAACGCGGTGGATAATCGCTTGGCGTCGGAGTGCTCCGACAGCGCCTTGAAACGGCGATTAGTTTTAAACGCATCGCCTTCGCCGGCAAACATTCGCGCCGGATCTTCGCCCTCTCGTTTAAAGGGAAATACACCGGCAGTGTAGGGAAACTCACCCGGCAGATTTTCGCGCATCAACCATTTAAGCAGTTCGCCATGGTCTTCAAAACGCG
>JAFMBY010000137.1 GCA_017858135.1 Porticoccaceae bacterium
CTGTTCCCCAGGCTGCTTGAAAATTTCGCCTAAAATACCCGACGCTGGAGCGCAAATTTCCATGCTCACTTTATCGGTTTCCAATTCCAGAATAGGGTCACCGCTGACAACTTCGCTACCCACATCCACCAGCCAATGTGAAAGTTTCGCCGCTGTACCCTCAAGCTCATCAGCCGGCAGAGTAATATCAATAGTGGTTGACATAATCGACAGCTCCTCAGACATCAAGCAGATGGTTTATGGCACTGGCAATATCATCGGACGACGGCAGCGCCGCTTCCAACAAATTGAAATTGTGCGGACTGGGAATATTCGGCATGGCCAGCCGCTGGATTGGGGCATCCAAATCAAAGAACGCCTTATCCGCCAGCACCGCGGCAATTTCAGCCCCAAAGCCGGCACTGAGATTGTCTTCATGAACAATCAGGCAGCGGGCCGTTTTTCTCACCGACGCTAGCACCGCCTGCTCATCCCAGGGCTGTAAGGTACGCAGATCAATTACCTCGAGTAAATCTTGCTGACCGCGCTGCTCAGCCACTGTCTTAGCCGCAGTTTCACAGCGCTCCACCATCGCACCCCAGCAGACCACCGTTAATTTGTCTCCTTGCATCAAGGTATTTGCTCGACCAAAAGGAATCACATAATCGTCACCGGGATAGGGTCTGCGCGCCCAGCTGTTATCCAGCAGGTTGCGATGCTCAAAAAATATTGTCGGGTTGTTATCGCGCAGTGCATAACGCAACAGGCCCACCGCATCTTCGGCATTAGAGGGCATGGCCAGTTGCCAGCCAACCTTATGGACCCACTCCACCTCGTCACTCATGGAATGCCAAGGGTCACCACGCTTGGCGAAACCGCCGGGGATACGCACCACCATCGGCGCAGCAAACTGATTAAAGGTGCGCCAGCGCATGATGCCGGTGTCTGAGAGTTGCTCTGCCGCCGGTTCGGCATATTTGCGAAACTGGATTTCCGGCACCGGCATTAGCCCAGCCAACGCCATGCCGACAGACCTGCCAATAATGCCCTCTTCAGAGAGGCTAGTATCAAATACGCGCTGCTGACCATAGGTTTCATGTAAACCCAGAGTCGCGCCATGGACTCCACCTTTTGCCCCAACATCCTCACCAAAGACCAGCACTTTTGGGTTGCTTTGCAGCTCATAGTCGAGGGTTTTGCGAATCGCCGTAAGCATATTTAACCGCTGACCCTGAGGATTAGCCTGCTCGCTTATCGCCGGAAACGGATAACCTTCAGCCGCAAGACCGCCACGCAATTGCACAGCGCCCGACTCAGCGTAAACAAACCGCTCTAAATCCTCAGGTTTTGGCTCGGGCCGCTGTTTGGCCGCCTCAACTGCCGCTTTCACCGCTGTCATTGCTTGCTCTTCCAACTGCTGCCACTGGTCGGCCGACACTATGCCGCTTTCCTGCAGATAACCCCGTAATCGAGGTAGCGGATCGCGAGCCTGCTCCTGAGCAATCAGAGCTTCGGGCTTATAGGTTTGTGTATCTTGAAAGGTGTGGCCGCAGAGACGCGGCACTTTTAAACGCAGCAGACAAGGACCCTCTCCGGAGCGCACATGAGCCACCGCAGTCGCTATAAGCTCTGGCGTTGTGATCGGATCAGTACCATCGCCATCAATAATTTTCAGCTCTTTATAGGCTGCCAAATTAGCGACCTGATCGCCACCCGGGGTCTGCTCGGACTGTGGCACCGAAATACCATAACCATTGTCTTCAATATAAAACAGATGGGGCAACCGATGAGTGGTAGAAATATTTAGCGCCGACCAAAAGCCGCTGGTGGACATGGAGGCATCGCCACCCATAGAAACGCCAATAGCGCCCTTATAGCTATCATTCTTTAACTGGTCGCGATGATAAACAATTGACTGCGCCCAGCCAGCGATGGGTGTGTACTGTGCGCCCACACCACCACACATCGGAAATAACATTGCGCCGTTGCGCTCAGGATTAGGGTAATTACATACCACACCAATATCGCGCCCATCGCTATAGCCCCCAGACTTGGCCATAGGCGACGCCACCGCCTCCTCTATATCCAAGCCCAGAGATAAAACAAATGGACGAGATCGGTAGTAACCGGTCGCCGCATCATGGGGATGGGTTAGCAGAGAACCCAATAAAATTTGCGCCAGATCGTGGCCGCGAGCAGAGAACTGGTTAAACACCAATTTGGCCGGCACCAGATCGCGCTCTTCGATAGTATCCATGGCTCGAGACAACAGCAGCAAATAACTGATTCGCTGCCAATCAACCCCGACCTCAGCAGTGACTTTCAGATCTTCTGGTGCACTAACATCCATTTCGTTCTCCTCATCCCTGTTACGCAAATGACTCTTCAACTCAAACCACTATGCCCAAGCTGCCGCAGCCAAGCCTATAAGGAATAATATACCCACAACCACGAAATAAAATTGCGTTTATGGACTATATTAATAAATATCAGCAAGCAATCTTTTAAAAAGCATTATTTTGAGAAAGGAAATTTCTTATGCCATTGGATCGCTATGACCGCACTATTTTGCAGGCCCTACAACGCAACGGACGCCTCTCCAACCGTGAGCTAGCTGAGCAAGTAGGTCTCTCAGCGGCACCCTGCTGGCGACGAGTTAAACGCTTAGAAGAAGAAGGTTACATTCAAGATTACATTGCCCAACTCAACCCAAAAACCTTAGGGTTACAGGTAGCTGCCTTTGCTGAAGTCTCGCTGGATAACCATCACACAGAGACACTGGATGCCTTCAACAAAACCGTGGAGTCTTGCCCACAAATTCTCGAATGCCATTCGGTCAGCGGACAGTGTGATTATTTTTTAAAAATCGTCGA
>JAFMBY010000006.1 GCA_017858135.1 Porticoccaceae bacterium
CGTCTCTGCCACTATTACCCTAGCTTTGATCACACTGTTCTCCATACAACATTTGACTATGCAGCGGTATTGTTAGGATAGGAGAAAAGGTCTGACATGTTCGCTCATATGCAAAGCATACCCGCCAAGCTTGACGTAAGTCAACGGGGCATCATCAATCGCAGTCAGGGCTGGATTATGTGTTTTCTCTTATATTGTTGAGCAACTTTTTGGTTCTGTCATTAGGCTCGAGAACGAGATTGCCGCGTTGGTCAGGAGTGACCTTGAGGGAAAAGTACGCTTGCAGCGCAGCCAGAGCGCTACCTTTGGAGTCAATATTAAACACGCCTGTTATTCTCATTGATCTCAGTGATCGATCGCCGATAACGACTTTTCTCTTAGAGTATCGGTTAAGCTCTGAAATAACCTCAGGTAATGTGTGATTATCAAACACCAGGCGGCCTTCCTGCCAGGCAGTCGCCTGTGGAATATCGACAATATCGGCTTTTGAAATGCCCTTGCTAGAATAGGCTAATTGCTGCCCTAGATTATCTGGTTGAGCGGGCGCATGACTGATTGTGGTCATCTGATTTTGTTGAGTAACCTCCACCCTACCCTCTATCAAGGTGACCAGTACATCGCGTGCCGTCTTTCTGACAATAAAGGCTGTTCCCAGAGCAGTGATCTTGCCCACCCCTGCGTTCACGGTAAATGGACGCTGGGCATCATGGGCGACATTAAATCTTGCCTGACCTTTTTCAAGGCTGATATGGCGCGAGTCGTCGGTAAAGTCGGCAACCAATGTTGTGTGCGTATCAAGAAAGATCGTAGAGCCGTCGCTCAACACGATTTTTTGCCGCTCACCCACAAGGGTTTCATAGATATCGCCGGTTACAGGGGCACGCCCGATATCATCACCAAACGGTATTGCCGATACAATCGCGAGCACCAACGACGCCGCGACGGCGCACTGCGCCCATCGGGAAAGCAATAACTCGTAAACAGTATTGAGTTTGGTTTTACCTTTCACAGAAAGATTATGTCGAATTTGTTTTCGAGCAATGGCAATTTCACGACTATTGGCGTATTTGCCAGTAATCTCCCACAGCGTTTCGAGCTCTTCATAAGCACGACCGTGGCTGGTGTCTGCTTGCAGCCAAGACTGATGACCGGCCCTTTCAGCTGCATTGATGTCATTCGAATTGAGCCTGATGAACCACTCCTGAGCCTGTTGCTCAACAGAGTTTTTACCAATACCCTCTGGCCTGCTTTTGCGCTGTTTCATTGGGGCTCCTTGACCATTTCCTTCATCCGCTTGAGGGCAATCATCATATATTTTTCCACCGCACTAATACTGATTCCACGGTGAATGGCGATCTGGTTATAGGTCAGTCTCTCGTAACGACTAAGTATAAAAACTTCGCGAACCCGCGGACTAAGACTTTCCAGTAACAGTAAAAATTGATCATAGAGTTCCTGCCCTCGCAATATATCCTGAGGTGTTATTTGCTCTTCTGGTGCATAGCTTTCATCATATTCAACGTGCATCTCATGATGCCTCACTTTTTCGCGTCTCAATCTATCGCGTAAGACACTCCATGCAATGGTGAACATATAAGCATCGTTGTAATCACTGAAGGCAATATCACGACGCTTCAAGATTTTACAAAATACCTCTTGGGTAAGTTCTTCCGCATCCCAGACGTTACGTGACCGCCGCAAGAAAAAACTTACAAGACTCCTCTGATACTGATCAACGAGTGCTTTCATCAGCCGTTATAATCCTCCCAGATTGTTTTTAATATTGTCCTTAACAGAGTCTGTATCGACCCTTATTTATAACGCTATTAAGCCTTTCTTAATGGCCAGATAGACGGCATTGGCCTGGGATCCTGTTCCCAGCGCCTGTTTGGCTATGGCCATATGCTTGTTTGCGGTGTCCAGACTGATACAGAGACTATCTGCAGCCTCCGCCAAGGAAAGGTCATGCGTTGCCATCTCAGTCAGCAACCGCAATGGTTTCGGCTTGATTAGGTTTTCAGCTCTGATATGACTGAATCTGCTTTCACTAAGATAGCTAATGGCATCCGCAAGAACTTTCAAAATAGGCCCATAACGACCTGCCTTGAGACGAAATTCGGCATCGGTCATGCCGATCGACATAATGCTCAATACCCCTCGCTCTTCGACTGAATTTCTTTTGCTTCTAACAGGAATAATATAGGCGTTGCCAACCCCATAATCGCTGTAGAGCGACAGAATCTCCTCATTTTTCTTGAACGTGTAGGTCTTCATCGGAGAGCTTTTGATAATATCGGTGATCATCGAGAGTAATATCGGTTCGCCAATCCCGCAGTGGATGTAATCCATAACAAAGTCGAAACGGCAGTATCCTGCATCTTCGTATGCTTTAAACAGTTCGGCTGGCAGTGAGGTGTGAGGGGTTTCAATGGAACCGCGGGCGGTTTTACGGATAAGTGCGTAATCGGTAAATCCAAGCCCGGCAAGTATTTTTATAATTTCGCTGTGGAATTCATCCGCAGTTTGAACCTCGCTAAGATTGCGAATGTAATCAATTTGGCTAATTAAGACCGAGAGCGCCTGATCATCCTCATTCTCAGAGATAACCAGCTCTCCGGCCTCAATAAAATTGACTGGTTTTTGATAACCTATCTTCAACTCAGACTGACACTGTGATATCACGCTTCAATATCCTTATAAGCCGACTGCCAATGAAATGAACGCCACTATCGAAACATACTAGGTAAGAAGATAGATGCCAACAAGTAGACGATTTGATGGAAAAAACGGCAGAATACTGCCTTATTTTTGATGGTAATTAATAAAAGTTGAGTATCTTTCCTCATTTCTCATATGAAGCGGGTAACAGAATAACTGGATCGGATACTTAAACACGGTGATCACTATGCTCTCAGGGGCCAACAGAACGCATTTTAGTGGGGTAATGGAAGGGTAAGCTAGGCAGGAGATGACAATAAAAAAACGGCAACGTTTATTTTCATGTTGCCGTTTTTTAAGCGTCAGTAGAGCGCGATAAGACTGTTAAAACTGGTAGCTGATATCAAGTCCTAGAGTGCGAGGAGTACCAAAGGCCTGGCCTATGGACACAGCTGGGTCACCAACGGGGAAAGCATAAACTATGTATTCTTCGTCGAAAATATTTTTGCCCCAGACTGAGGCTTTCAACTGGCCATCACCAACGTCAATACCACTTAACTCGACCCGAGCATTCACCAAACTGTAAGCATCCGTGCGTTGCTCGCCAAATGGCACATAGGCAAAATGATCTGTCGAGGTCATGTCCACATGTATGGCAACTACGCCATAATCTCTGGGTGCAAACTGATAATCGACCGTAATGGCACCCGCATGCTGAGGAGCTTGGGCAACGAAAAATTCTTTCAATACTCCGCCATTTAAGGGGTTCGGTTGCATCGGCATATCACCATCAAGATAGGTATAACTTAAGCCCACTAAAAGTCCCATTATTGGTGATAGCGTGACATCGATTTCTGCACCGCTAATTTCGACAGTTTTGGCTGCATTAATTGTTTCTACCAGCGTTACGATAACTGGGTCTGAAAAATCCAACTGCATATCTTCGTAATCAGTGGTGAACACAGCGATATTAAATCGTGCCCGATGATCCCAGAATTCGGATTTAAGGCCTATCTCCCAGGTCTTCGCCACTTCTTCGGCAAAGGGACTAAAGCTTGCTGAGCGCGTATTAACGCCACCGGCTTTATAGGCTGTACCCCACTTTACGTAAGTCGACAGGTCATCCAACCAATGATAGTGAAGCGCAATTGAAGCATCGAGATGTTCTGAATCCTGCCTCGACTCGCTCAATGTCGTTTCAAGGCGACTGGCAATCTTTTTATCTTCCGTGTAACGCCCCCCCACGGTTAACTCCATTCGGCTTTCAAACACATTGGGCACCCATGAAACCTGTCCATAAACAGCTCTGGAACGGGCTTCTGCGTTGACTATTCTTGGGGCTAGGAAACTCGCACTACCAAGTGCATCAAAGGTTGTGGGAGGATCAATTGGACTTAACGGCGGACCAAAGATACCAAAAATATCGAGGGAAAAACTGTCTTGTAAAACTTTATTAACATCCTCTTTTAAGTAATACAGACCTGTAACCCAATCAATCTGTTGAGAACTCCCAATAAATTGTAATTCTTGAGAATATTGATCTTGCTCCATTAAAGAGAGGTCTAAAAGACCGTTGTAATAGAGAACTCCAGCATAATTATTTTGACTGTCTTCTTTGAGGTTGCGCACCGCGCTGATCGATTTAATTGTAAGCTGATCAGAAGCCTCCCAGGTCAGTACTGCTGTGTGCCCTTCCTGTTCGACGACCGTTGGGTCTAAGGGGCTAACCGGCAATCGAGTTTCTGTAAGCCGCTCTCGCTCCTCACCAAAAACCCCGATATTGTCTTTATAGAATTGGATATATTCCTGCACCATCTCCACATTAGAGTGGTCATAACTGTAATCGACCGTGAGCTCCTTGCGGGGCTGCCAATTGACACTAAGCTTGCCGCCATCTTTGTTATAGGCGTTGTAATCAGCCTCGTCGGGGGCGGTATTGTTCACCCACCCGTCTCGCTCTGAGTGCAGATAGTCAAATTTCACTCTGACGCCTGAGATTTCCGGTAAATTAAGCCGAGTGACACTTCTCAGCTCATTAAAACGTCCCATACTGATAATTTGTTTGAGGCCCAATTTACCGGAAGGCTTTTTTGACACCAGACTTACCGCGCCACCTATGGAATTACGGCCAAAAAGTGTTCCCTGAGGTCCGCGCAAAACTTCAATGCGTTCCAAGTCGGGTAACTCCAAACCAAAACTATGGGAACGGGCAAGGTAGACACCATCAAGATAGATGCCGACGGAGCCATCTCTTGTCACTTCACTTACATCAGAGGGCGCATTGCCACGAATAGCGATAACAAGATTTGATGGTGTGCTGCCCAATGGAGTTATTCTCAATGATGGGATGATTCCGCCTGACAACCCTCCCATATCAGATATACCCTGCAAGCCTAACTGAGTTGAGCTCAAAACCGACATCGAAATCGGGGCATTTTGCATAGACTCTGGGCGCTTTTGTGCGGTAATAATTATTTCGTCTAAACCATACTGACTGCTCATTTCCGACTCAAACTGTGACAGTGCGAATGCACTACTTGTAATGCCAAAAGACAACATTGCGAACGATAAAACCTTACTCCTTTTCATAACTGCTCCTTATGTATGAGGACTACTATTTGTAAAATCGAACAGGCAATTCAGACACTCCTTGGACAAAAAAGGATTTCTCCCATGCCAACTGATCATCTGGAGGACATTCGAATTTCAGGAAAGCCTGAACTAAGGCTTCAAAAGCAATGGTGAGTTCAAGCCTCGCTAGCGCGGCACCGACACAGCTATGAATACCATGACCGAAGGTCATATGCCTTTTTAGATCGGACCTATCTAAGTCAAATTTGTCGGGATCTTTGAACCATTGCGGATCGCGATTGGCAGAGGCTAGTAATACCATCACCATTTCACCTTGTGGAATAGTGACACCTGCTATTTCAACAGCACGGGTCGTATTTCTCATTGTGCATGATCCCGAAGGGCTGAAACGCAGCAGCTCTTCGACAAAGGCGGGCACTAGACTGAGATCAGCAGCCAACTGGGCGATTAATTGCGGCTGGCGACAGAGTAAAATCACCCCATTGTTTAACATCTGCACACCGGTAGAAAAGCCCGCTGACATAATCAAGCTCATTAATCCAAAAAGCTGCCGATCGGATAATTTCTTGTTATCTACCTCGGCATTGACAAGCTCTGTCACCAAATCACTCTTTGGGTTTTGCCGCCGTTTCTCAAAAACATTTAGATAATACTGATGCTGTCTAATCGTCACCGCTTCATAGGCTTCAACAAACTGCGTCGATGGACGCTTAAAGGTTATTTGCTCTTCAAGCTCAACCCACTCCTTTATCTCCGCTAAGCTCTGCTCTTCATTCAAGCCGACAATATCACGCATAATTTCCGCTATGTAGGGATAGGCAAAGTGCTGCACAAAATCAATGGGGGAGTCGAGCGCCAAATTAGGCGTCAACGAGTTAGCAATAGACCTCATAAAAGGGGCCATAGATTGCATAGCCTGAGATGTGAAGGCGCCATTGATGATCTTACGATATTGCCTGTGATCTGGCGGGTCCTGCGCAATAACTAGGCGTGGCACTCTGCACTCCGGCTTCAGCCATTTGGAGTCATAGGCTAAATTAATACCAGTAGACGAAAAAAGCTCAGGATGTGCCAGAACATATTCTACATCGGATGCTCGACTGACCGCCCACATATCATCTGGCTTGACCTGGCAAACAGGATGGGTTTCACGCATGTATTTATACGTTGGATATGGGTTGGCTCGAAAAATGCGGTCATTAAAATCAAACTCTGGGCCACTCTTCAGAGCCCCCCTAGAGACAGTCATACCGCACCTCCCTGACGAATATCTATGATTACGTTGTGTACTGAATCAGTCCGTTTACTATCGCTTTTTTAATTGCGGCATAGTTTGTTCGCGCGCCAAAAGCCTTCCGTGCTGTCTCCAAGTGCTTATTGGCGGTCACAACACTTATGTTCAAGTGATCCGCGACCTGGATAATATTAAAATCATTGTTCGCTAGCGTATCCAATACTCGCAGCGGTCTTGGATTAATCGACAAGACTTCATCATTACTACTCACGCCACCAATCAACGTATTAGGGAATTTACGTGATGCGACAGCGTCAATGGCCTCGCACAAAAGCTGCAAGGTCGACTCACAACCTCTGACAATCCGTTTCAGTTCAATAGGGCTGCAGCCTTGAATAGTGACTGATAAAACAACATTTCCCTTGCCATTGTTTGCCTTCGCAAGAGTATTGTAGAACTCGTGATAACCATAGGATTTATTTAACTCAAAAATGGCTTTCATCATTTGAGTCATATTAATATCAAAGGGGGCATTTCTCGCATAGTCATGCAGTGTTGACTGATAAATTGGCGCCGTATTAGAGTTGGCGTAAGGCAGGATCAGATCATGTTCGAAAAAGCGTTCACTGAAGTAGTCGGTAAGGAGATCACTGGAGACCGTCATCAAATTTTCCGAATCGGCATCGCCACTCTGAGACCTAAAATAAGAGAACTCCTGAAACCCTAATTCTCTAATAGCGTGCTCTATTTTGCGCTTAAATTCGGACAGATCATTGGCAGCAGACAAATCTGCGTAATAGCCAAACTCTAGTTCGGAGTAAGAGTCTGAAAAATCTTGAGCCCTGCGAGGCTTATTCGACGCTATTCGAGACGCATCAATTAAATCAACAATCCTATTTCTAGAACCGTCGCCCCATTCAGATAGTAGTTGGTTGTTTTCTGACATTCCCTGCCACCGACTTTGATCGTTGCTATATCAAAAAAATACGCAGCAAACATTACCTACCTCAGCACAGAAGGAAAAAGGATATATCGGCAATATATTGGGTGAAGGGACTACAAAACAGGTCGCGATCAATAAAAGCCTATCTCGGCGATCTGGATATCGGCGCTGTGGTCGCGACCGTAGGCAACAATGCCAATACTGCGAATCGAGCTGGGCTTAACTGCTTTGCTCAGCCAGTTGCCCGATCGTACAAAAGCAGTCAGGGGGACTCTAACGGTCTGCCACTCCTCTGTGGTGGCAAAGCTCGCTTGATAGTACTGCCATGGCAGCAGGGTTCCAGCGGTACGCAGATGCAGATAATACTGCTGGCCGTTACCGCGCACTTTGATATAGGCGCCGGTTGCAGAATCGATGCTATTCTTGGCAATATCCGCGCGCAGCTGGATAAAACCACCATTATTTTCCGTGCTGACCTGTCCGGTCATATGGGCAAAATATTCACCCTCTTGGTTTTTAAAAGTGACCCTTCCTTGAGAGACGCCTCCCATTACTTGGTCGCTGAAATAGCTCCAACGCATTTCCGGCTGCGATTCAAAATTATCCTTCACAAGCTCTTCCACGGCCATGCTGGCGGGTATCAAACAGACAGCGAGCCAGCTGCAGAGTATTCGTTTGCCTAAAATCTTCATCTGTTGCGACCTTTGTTAGCACTTTTGGTAGTTTTAACGTTTGTACTGCGTTGGACAATAGCCACGATTAACGTCTGGAGAACGCAGTTCTAGGTGCTTAGTTTTACGCCCATTGACGCGTTTGCGCCACAATCGGAAAGAGCGCGGCTTTAAATTGCGTCGCATTAGTGAGATCACCGCGGACTCATTGAGCCCGAAGCCGCGCTCAATCGCTTCAAACGGCGTTCGATCCTCCCACGCCATCTCAACAATACGCGATAGCTCACTGGCGTTTATAGCCGCATCGACCGGTGCCTGTGATTGACTCTGCGTGCTGACTTTATTGTCCATAATGGGTTCTCTGGTGCGACCCAAAGGTATACGGTCGCGACTGTTTAACCGATGAGTCGATCCGCTATTACATTTGCTCTGGCTTTGCGGTAGAGTCCTAGGTTTACGCCATTTAACCCAATTTTTAAACCACTCTTTAAGTGCTGATAATGACTGAACAACAAGGTATCAACATCGACTCACGCAAGCTATTTAATCTCGGCGCTAACCTGCTGATCGCCGGGTTTATCAATCAAAGCCCTGACAATGCTAAAAAGCTTTTTAAAGAACTAAAACAGGGCGCATCGGTGAGCTCTGGGGAGCTTACAGGTGCCAACAACGGCATCAAAATCCCGATCAAGCTCGAGCTGGATCGCAGCGAGTATCGAGGCCAGTTTAACTACCCTAACTTTGAGCGCTCGTTAAAGGCGATGCTACAGAAATTTCAGACCGAAGTGCGCAAAGATAAAGAGCTCAAAGATCTGCGTACTCTGACCAATGAAAGCACTGGCGGGATTGTATTCAATCTGCCGACCGGTATTGAGGCGGATGGTCACCTCAATGTGTTGATGCTGGGCATCGAGCCACAGCCCGACTTTCTGATTGTCCGGCTAATGTTTATTAACCCAGATCAATTTAGCAGCGCAAACTAGACATTGCCTAGTCACCTGAGTCTATGAGCAGCCATCTGCGAGAGTTCAGCAAGCAGCTTGCCGCAATCATGCCCGAGATCGGCAGCGAACGGCTGCCATCCCTTCTGGTTCATATGCTAAAGAGTCTGGTGCCCTTCGATAATGCGGTAATGCTGCTCTATCACCATGATCAACAGCCGACCATTCTCTACAATGATATTCCGCCACTGGAGTTGCAAAAACAGATCGATGCGTTTGTCGCTGGTGCTTTCCTGCTCGATCCATTTTACCGTGCCGCTGTGGACAATCATGTCAGCGGCCTGCATCGTCTGTCAGACTTGGCGCCCAGTGGGTTTGAGAAGACCGAGTACTACCGCAGCTATTTTAAGTACACCGAAATCAAGGATGAGGTGGGTTTTATTATCCAGCTCTCGGCGCATCAATTTATTAATATTTCTATGGGGCGGCTGACGTTTTCGCAACGCTTTAATAGCACGCATATCAGTATGTTCGAGGATATTGTCGAGGTTATCGAGACTATTTGCCGGCTGCAGTGGGCGACCGATAATGAGTCGCGCCAGGCTCCTACAAGTAAGCTGCCCGGCCAGTTAGATAGTGCGCTCAAGCATTTTGGTACGGCCTACCTGACGGATAGGGAGACTCAGGTGGTACAGCTTTTTTTACATGGCCACTCGACCAAGTCGATTGCCGAACGGCTGGGAATTTCTCCCGAGACGGTCAAGCTGCATCGCAAAAACAGCTACGCCAAACTGGATGTCTCATCGCAAGCGGAATTATTCCATCTATTTATCGACTCGCTTGCCAGCCTGTCGAACTATTCTGGCGGCGATCCGCTGGTTGGTTATCTTTGAGCCAATAAATATCACCAACCAGCACGCATCGATTAACTGAAGACTACCCTGCCGTCGTCCAATTCACCTTTGATCTCCGCTCCCGGTGCAAATTGTCCGGAGAGGATACTCTGCGCCAGTGGGTTTTCAACCAGCTGCTGAATCACCCTCTTCAACGGACGCGCTCCATACACTGGGTCAAATCCAGCGTCGAGCAGCTTGTCTAGCACCTCATCACTCAGCGTCAGCTGCAGGTCATGCTCGGCAAGGCGCCTGCGCAAGAGGTCAAGCTGAATGCTGGCGATGCCGCGAAGCTGATCTTTGGCTAGCGGATGGAAGACCACGACTTCATCGACACGGTTGATAAATTCGGGGCGAAAATGGCCGCTGACTACATCCATAACGGCAGATTTCATTACTTCGTAGTTCTCTTCACCGGCAAGCATTTGAATGACATCGGAACCGAGATTCGAGGTCATCACAATAACTGTGTTTTTAAAATCCACCGTGCGGCCCTGACCATCGGTCAGGCGGCCGTCGTCTAATACCTGCAACAAAATATTGAATACATCGGGATGAGCTTTCTCGATTTCATCCAACAACAGCACCGAGTAGGGACGACGACGCACGGCTTCAGTGAGATAACCGCCCTCTTCGTAGCCAACATAACCCGGGGGTGCGCCTATCAATCGTGCCACCGAATGTTTTTCCATAAACTCGGACATGTCGATGCGCACCATGGCCTCTTCGCTATCGAACAAAAATTCCGCCAGTGATTTACACAGCTCGGTTTTACCGACACCGGTTGGCCCTAAAAACAGGAACGAGCCATTGGGGCGGTTGGGATCGGACAGCCCGGCACGTGAACGACGCACCGCGTTGGATACTGCCACTACCGCCTCACTCTGCCCCATCACGCGCTGGTGCAGCGAGTCTTCCATGCGCAGCAGTTTATCGCGCTCACCTTCGAGCATCTTCGACACTGGAATGCCGGTCCACTTGGCGACCACTTCGGCAACCTCTTCCTCGGTAACTTTGTTTCTCAACAGGCGCTTTTCAACTTGCGACTCGCTGCTGGCGCTGGCTAATTGTTTTTCCAGCTCGGGGATGGTGCTGTATTGAATCTGCGCCATCTTCTCCAGATCGCCTGAGCGATGTGCCGCCTCGAGGTCGACTTTAGCCTGCTCAAGCTCGGCTTTAATATGCGTCGAGCCCTGCATTGAGGCCTTCTCTGCTTTCCATATCTCTTCCAGATCGGCATATTCTGCGCCTAGCTCGGCAATATCGTCCTCGAGTTTTTGCTGGCGCTTGCGCGAGGCCTCATCTTTATCTTTTTTAACCGCCTCGCGCTCAATTTTAAGTTGAATCAATCGTCGTTCAAGACGATCCATCTCCTCTGGCTTGGAGTCAATTTCCATACGGATGCGACTACCCGCCTCATCGATCAGGTCAATAGCTTTGTCGGGCAACTGGCGATCGGTAATGTAGCGTTGCGACAATTTGGCGGCAGCGACAATGGCACTATCGGTGATTTCAACACCGTGGTGTACTTCATAGCGTTCCTTGAGGCCGCGCAAAATGGCGACTGTGTCCTCTTCGCTGGGCTCGTCGACCAGAACTTTCTGGAAGCGACGCTCCAGAGCGGCATCTTTTTCAATAAATTTACGGTATTCATCCAGCGTCGTAGCACCGACACAGTGCAACTCACCGCGGGCCAACGCAGGCTTGAGCATATTGCCCGCATCCATAGCACCCTCGGCTTTACCGGCACCGACCATGGTGTGAATTTCATCGATAAACAGAATAATCTGCCCTTCCTGCTTAGAGAGATCTTTGAGTACTGCTTTTAAGCGCTCTTCAAAATCACCGCGGAATTTAGCGCCAGCTAACAGAGCACCGAGATCAAGGGTCATCACACGTTTGTTTTTTAACCCTTCGGGCACTTCGCCATTGATAATACGCTGCGCCAAGCCTTCAACAATGGCGGTTTTACCGACACCGGGTTCACCGATCAAGACAGGGTTATTTTTTGTTCGACGTTGCAGCACCTGGATGGTGCGGCGAATTTCATCATCGCGTCCGATTACCGGGTCAAGCTTGCCCGACTCCGCGCGCTCGGTCAGGTCGATGGTGTATTTATCGAGCGCTTCACGCTGGCTTTCAGCATCTGGATCCGTGACCTGATCGCCACCACGTACAGAGTCTATCGCGGCCTTGGCCTTGGTGATATCACCGAATTTAATGAGGACCTTGCCCAGTGAACCCTTGTCCTCTAACGCGGCGAGCAGCAAAATTTCACTGGAGATAAATTGATCACCCTTCTGCTGGGCACTGCGATCAGCCATATTTAATAGGCGACTGAGATCTTGAGAAAGGTTGGCTTCGCCGGTGGGTGAACTGATCTTGGCCAGTTTGTCGAGCTGATTGTTTAGTTCGCTCTGCAGCCCGGCGACATCAAAACCGGCACGATTGAGAATCGGGCGAATACTGCCACCCTGCTGATTGAGCAGTGCTAGCAGCAGGTGGATCGGCTCTATGGCCGAATGATCATTGCCCACCGCAATTGATTGCGCATCTGCCAGGGCACTCTGTAGCTGATTAGTAAGCTTATCGATTCGCATTGCATACCTCGTATGTTTTTAATTTCACTTAATGGTTTAGTTGGGGGCAAGCCGGGCATTTTCAACGGGCCATACAAACCCATTGATGCAAGTCAAAAAAACAGAGCATCAATGAAATATTTGCAGAGATAACCAGATAGCTGGAAATTGTGGCGACGACAGGCGCAGTGAGGAGCTGCTAGGTAATCACCATGTTGTCGCGATGAATCAACTCATCGTCTTCACGGTAACCGAGAATATCGGCGATAAATTCAGTGCTTTTACCCATGATGCGGAAGGCTTCGTCAGAATTGTAATTGACCAGCCCACGGGCAACTTCCTTGCCATCAGCATTGATACAGCTGACTAGCTCACCGCGAGTAAATTGACCTTTTATCTCGTTGACACCAACGGCCAGCAAGCTGCGACCCTGCTGCGTCAGTACTTTGACTGCGCCAGCGTCGAGCACGAGCTGTCCTTTGACTTGCAATTGCCCTGCCAACCACTGTTTGCGCGCGGCAAGTGGCTGCTGTGAGGCGGTTAATAAGGTACCCACCGCAGCTCCTTGCGTGACTGCGGTCAATATGCCGGGATTGCGCCCACCGGCAATTACGGTGTTGCAACCAGAGCGGGCTGCCAGCCTTGCTGCCTGCAATTTGGTTACCATGCCACCACGACCAAGCCCACTGTTACTGCCGCCGGCTAAGGCGTCGAGAGAGGTGTCGCTGGCCATCGCCTGACCCACTAACGTCGCCTCTGGATGCCGATCTGGATTGGCACTGTAGAGACCATTTTTGTCGGTCAGAATAATCAACAAATCTGCGTCAATCAGATTGGCCACCAGTGCGGCGAGACTGTCGTTGTCACCAAAACGAATTTCATCGGTGACAACCGTGTCGTTTTCATTGACGATGGGCACTACGTTAAGCTGTATCAAGGTTTGTAGGGCACTGCGCGCATTCAAATAGCGCTGGCGATTGGCCAGATCGTCGTGATCGAGAAGGATTTGAGCGGTCAGCCGATCGAAGCGTTTAAAGCTGCTCTCGTAGGTTTGAATAAGCCCCATTTGACCAACCGCTGCGGCTGCCTGAAGTTCGTGAATGGTGTCGGGGCGAGCCTTCCAGCCGAGCCTGACAATGCCCTCGGCAATCGAACCAGATGAGACCAAGACGACCTCAGCACCCTGCGCCAGCAGTTGCGCAATTTGTTCAACCCAGTCATCGATTGCATCGCGATCTAAGCCAGCGCCATTATTGGTCAGCAGCGCGCTGCCGATCTTAATGACGATGCGCTTTGCATCTTTGATAATCGCTCTGGTCATACTCGGCTACTCTGCGTAAACCACTTCAATATCGTGGTCGTCATCGTCGTCTTCGTCATCAAACTCTTCATCAAATTCTGCCCCCTCAATCTGTTGGCCGCCCAGGCGAGCTAGACGTCGAGTTTCAGCGAGTCCTTCAATGCGCTGTCGCGCTTCTGCCTGTATCTGTCTGCGTCGTGCTTCGAGTGCGTCGACCAGCGTCGGATCGATGCTCTCGCGATCACGATGACCATCAATATAATCCATTATCGCGGCACACAGCGCCTTGGTACCCTGCGCTGAGATCGCTGAGATGACAAATACTGGGCCCTGCCAGTTGAGCTGCTCAACCACGGCCTTGCAGGCGTCTTCAACCTCATCTTCAGGCAGCAGATCTGTTTTGTTTAACACCAGCCAACGGTCGCCCTCGGCAAGCGTCGGACTAAATTTCGCCAACTCCTGCTCGATGACTGCCGCATTTTCTGCTGGTGTGGTGCCATCGTAGGGCATCATATCCACAAGATGCAGTAACAGGCGCGTACGAGTTAAATGTTTGAGGAAGCGAATACCCAGCCCAGCGCCCTCAGACGCCCCTTCAATAAGACCCGGAATATCAGCGACCACAAAGCTCTTATCACCGCTCATGCCGACGACGCCCAAATTAGGTACTAGGGTGGTAAAGGGGTAGTTCGCCACTTTCGGACGCGCTGCGGATACAGCGCGGATAAAGGTTGATTTACCGGCGTTAGGTAAACCCAGCAGCCCGACATCGGCGAGGACTTTTAACTCGAGTTTGATTTCTCGCAATTCGCCTTCACTGCCAGGCGAGGTTTGTCGCGGCGCTCGATTGACGCTGGATTTGAAGCGCGTATTGCCGAGCCCGTGAAACCCGCCCTGTGCCACTTTGAGTTGCTGACCGAGCTCGGTAAGATCACCCATCACATCGCCGGTCTCTTCATCGAGCACAGTGGTGCCGACTGGCACCTGGAGGATCAAATCTTCGCCACCGGCGCCGGTGCAGTCTGCACCTCGCCCCTGCTCACCGTTCTGAGCCCGAAAGTTGCGCGTAAAACGGAAGTCAATCAGCGTGTTGAGGCCTTCAGTGGCGATCAGAAATACGCTGCCACCATCGCCACCATCGCCACCATCCGGGCCGCCTCTAGGGATGTACTTCTCACGGCGAAAGCTCATGCAGCCGTTGCCGCCTTTGCCAGCCTGTACTTTAATTGTTGCTTCGTCGACGAATTTCATAGGGTCAGTTTACAGCTGCTGAGATTTGGTGTCATTTAGGAGGCGATGGGATATCTAAAAAAAATCGCCGCGCATAAAAAAAGCCCCACGTAGGGGCTTTCTTAACAAGAAATGGTATAAATCCTACGCGGATACCACTTCTGCATACTTACGGTTCTTAGGACCTTTTTGCACAAACTTTACGACGCCTTCAGCAGTCGCAAAAAGAGTGTGGTCTTTACCGATACCAACGTTGTTGCCCGGGTGGAACTTAGTGCCACGCTGACGAACAATGATGCTACCTGCGTTGATTGCCTGACCGCCGAAAACTTTCACACCGAGGCGTTTGCTTTCTGAATCGCGACCGTTACGAGTACTACCACCAGCTTTTTTGTGAGCCATTGCTATTTCCTCTGCGGATTAACCGGCGTTAATGCCAGTAATCTTAACTTCTGTATACCACTGTCTGTGGCCCTGTTGCGTGCGTGAGTGCTTGCGACGACGGAATTTAATAATATTCACTTTATCGCCACGACCGTGAGATATAATCTCTGCAGTCACCTTGCCGCCCTCTACCAGAGGGGCACCAATCTTGACTTCAGCACCTTCGCCGACCATCAAGACTTCTTCAAATTCGATATTATCACCAGTCGCTACGTCCAGCTTCTCAAGAAGAAGTGTTTCTCCCTCAACTACGCGATGCTGCTTCCCGCCACTTTTGATTACTGCGTACATGTTCTGCTCCAATTTATAGTGGCCGCATCAGTTAGTTAGCAGCCAGATTCCGTCGCTTTTTTTCTTGAAGCCAATAGCCTCTGCGAGAGGGCGGCAATTCTAATGGAACACCCCCCTGTTATCAAGTGTTATCCGAGCGAAAATGAGAGGAAATTTTAGCGCTCGATAAAGGCTGTCAGCGCAGCCAAATCAACGACGCATTGCGACCCGTTACTGGCTCGCGTCGATAGGAGTAAAAGCGTTGCGGATCAGAATAGGTACAGTATTCACCACCATAGACGCGGGTCACTCCAGAGGCCGCCAGTTCGGCTCGGGCCAGAGCATAGAGATCCGCCAAATACTTGTCTGCTTTAGATCGCTGCAAGGTAAACGCTGCCTCTATGGCTTGCTGGTGATGCCGATTTTGTGCGTTATCGAGGAATGCCTGTAACACCTCGCCGCCGACTTCAAATACCTGAGGACCAATGGCCGGCCCGAGATACGCCAATAACTGCTCTGGGGCCTGCTTAAAGGTCGTCACCGTTTTGCGCAATATGCCGCCACAGAGTCCGCGCCACCCTGCATGGACGGCCGCAACCTGACTGCCGGCACGATCACACAGCAGTACCGGCAGGCAATCGGCGGTTAGCACTGAACAAACAACACCAGTCTGGTCGCTATAACTGCCATCGGCTCGAGGTGTACCTGTGGCCTCTGGCGCGTAGGCTAGGTCTGTACCATGACATTGCTCCAACCACAGCGGTTGTGCCGGTAATTCAAGCGATTGGACTAGGCTCTCACGATTTACCAGAACATCCTCTGGGTTATCCTCAACGTGCAGCGCAAGGTTGCTGCGCTCGAAGGGCTCACGACTGCAGCCGCCTGTGCGCAGCGTTATCGCTGCAGCCACATTCGCGGGCGCCGGCCACTGGGGGGTTATGACATCGATTGGCATAAGCGTCTTCTCGCCTACTCTTGCACAAGCGCTGCTAACAGGCTCTGCATATCGTCGGGAAGTTCGCTATTCCAACTCATAAACTCGCCGCTGCCTGGATGCACTAAACCCAACTCACGTGCATGCAAGGCTTGACGACCAAAGTTCTGCAAGGTGTCTCTAAGCTGATCAGAAACACCTTTGTGAATGCGAAAACGGCCGCCATACGTTTCGTCGCCAACAATCGGATATTTGATGCTCGCCATATGCACCCGAATCTGGTGGGTGCGTCCGGTCTCGAGTTTTAGACGAATATAGGTGTGGCCAGCAAACCGTTCTAGCACTTTATAATGAGTGCGCGCCTCTTTGCCATCTCTGACAACAGCCATCTTTACTCGCTGCTTCGGGTGCCTGCCGATTGGCTGATCAATCACGCCGCCGCCAGTCATGACGCCACTGACGACTGCTTCGTACTCTCGACTGACGCTGCGTGCCTGTAACTGGGCCACTAGATCTGTATGTGCGGCAAGGGTTTTAGCAACTACCATCAGTCCGGTGGTGTCCTTGTCCAAGCGATGAACAATTCCCGCGCGCGGCACTGACTCAAGCTGTGGGCAGTGGAATAACAATGCGTTGAGCAGTGTACCCTGGCGGTTACCTGCTGCCGGGTGCACGACAAGGTTGGTCGGCTTGTTAATGATGATGATATGCTCATCTTCATAGACGATATTTAGCGCAATCTCTTCCGCATGCCAATCTCCCTCAGCCTTTAACTGAGCAGAAATCTCGATATTCTCGCCACCGAGCAGCTTGTGTTTTGCCTGCTGCTGTTGCCCGTCGACTTTCAGCTCGCCGGATTTAATCCACTGTTGCAAACGCGACCGCGAGTAATCTGCAAACAGCTCTGCGGCGATTTGATCCAGCCTGCGACCACAGTCGTCAGACGACACAATAGCGCTTCGTTCTATATGGTTAATAAAATCACTCAATCGAGATAGCCTTAAAAAGGTAAAGTTTCTAAACGAATAAAGGTTGTATCAATACAACGCTGCTGGCCAAACTGTCTGGTCATACTTGTGCCGTTAAATGAAGCGCACAGATTGGTTTACAGCAGGCTGTGTGGTTAAATACTGTGCAACGCCGATGACGCTGTCGGCACTGGCCTCAGTGCATGGAATATTACATGAAAATCACGTCGATTATTTTGCTTATATTGAGTTTGTCTCTTACCTCTGGCTGCTCGTGGCTGGGATGGGGTGACGAGGAGACAACTGAAGACGAAACCGCAGGTTACACCGAGAAAGATTTTTACGAAAAAATTCAGACCAGCCTCAATTCCAGCAACTGGTCGATGGCAATCACTAATCTGCAGCTTCTGGAGTCACAGTTTCCCTTTGGCAAGTATGCCGAGCAGGCTCAACTGGAGTTAATCTACGCCCAGTTTAAATCTGCTGACTACGAGTCCAGCATTGCTTCTGCAGACCGATTTATTCGCCTACATCCGCAGCACCCAAATGTCGATTATGCTTTTTATGTCAAGGGGCTCTCTGAGATTTCACAGTCATCGGGCTTCTTTGATAGCTTTCTGCCGACTGATAATTCGATGCGCGATATTGGCACTGCTCGCAATGCCTTTGGCACGCTCTCGGAACTTCTCAATCGCTTTCCCAATAGCCCCTACTCTCCAGATGCTCGCAAACGCCTGGTCAATCTGCGCAATCAATTGGCGCGCGCCGAAATTCATGCCGCCAATTACTACTTTTCCAGGGGGGCTTTTCTCGCAGCCGCTAACCGAGGTCGCTTTGTGGTCGAAAACTTCCAACAGACGCCAGCCGTGCCTGACGGCCTTGCGGTGATGGCCCAGGGATACAAAATGCTCGGAATGGAAGGCTTATCGGATAACGCGATCGAGGTATTGGCCGCCAACTACCCGGAGCATCCTTCCCTAGATGAAGCCGGCGCCTTCGATTTTGATAAGCGTCTTGTCGGCAATAGTGATTCATTCCTCGGCAAAATTACCTTTGGTCTGATTGACCGGTTACAGCCTCCGGCATTTGACTCGCGTGCGATTTATAACCGCTCAGTGCGTGAAGCAGAGCTTATTGCTGCCAATAACGAGAAAAAAGAAGAACCGCGCTCGATTTGGAACCGTATTTCCTTTGGTCTTATCGACTAACTTACTTACCTTTCGAGATTAGTTCAGAGCTTATGAACAAGGCAGCCATTATTCAGGAAATGCGGGTCCTCCCAGAGATCGACCCGCAATTTGAGATCGACCGCAGAACCACCTTTATCAAAAATCAGCTCACTACAGCCGGCTGTAAAACTTTGGTGCTCGGTATCAGCGGCGGCGTCGATTCATCGACCTGCGGTCGCCTCGCACAATTAGCGGTAGAGCAGCTCAATGCTGAGCAAGGCTGTGATAATTATCAGTTTATTGCCGTGCGACTCCCTTACGCGGTGCAGATGGATGAAGACGATGCGCAGATCGCTCTGTCCTTTATTCGCCCGAGCCAGAGCCTGACGGTCAATATTAAAGCCGGTGTTGACGGCATTCACGACAGTGTCTGTGGCACTCTGGCTGACAATGGACTGCATCCGCAATGCGATGCGACGACTGACTTTGCCAAGGGCAACCTCAAAGCGCGTGCACGTATGGCTGCGCAGTATGAAATCGCCGGCATTCTCGGCGGCTTGGTGATGGGCACAGATCATTCGGCAGAGAACATCACTGGCTTCTATACTAAATTTGGTGATGGCGCTTGTGATCTGGCGCCGCTGTTTGGGTTGAGCAAGCGTCAAGTGCGCCTGCTGGCCAAAACCATGGGGGCGCCAGACTCTTTAGTGGTCAAGACGCCGACTGCGGATCTGGAATGCCTGATGCCCCAGAAAGCCGATGAACAGGTTCTTGGACTGAGTTACGATGAAATCGATGATTTCCTTGAAAACAAAGCCGTCTCTAGGGAAACCGAGGAACGGTTAATTGCCATTTACACTAAAACTCAACATAAGCGTTTGCCGATAGCGACTGTATACGACTAACCTGCCCAAATAACTGATTGTGGGCCTCGGTGAGCGCCCTATGTTAGTTAACTCCAATTTGGATGGAGATTTCTCAATGCAGGAAGCAGTGCCCAACGACCACAACACATCGTCGGTATTACTTAAGTCTTACACTGGCTATCGAATATTTTTGTCCGTTCTGCTGCTGTGGTTAGGTCACCTAGACTCTACCCCCACATTCTTCGGCAGCAGTAATAACGAGCTGTTTTCCATCACCGCCTCGATCTATTGCGCCGCCAGCCTGATTAGCCTGCCGCTATTTCACCTACTACGCTGGCGCCCCGGTGAAACGCTGCTATTTGCTATGTTGCTGATCGATGTCGTGGCGATAAATTTGATGCTTTATAGCTCGGGCGGAATGGCGGAATCAATGGGCTATCTGCTGATGGTCACGGTTGCGGCATCTGGCATATTCCTCAACACTCAACTCGCCCTTTCAATCGCCGCAATTGCCAGTTTTATTCCCGTCTCTATTGCCCTGTCGGCATTTCTTCTCGCGGATGGCGGCCAAACACAGGTCGTGCGCAGCGGCGTGTTCGGCATTCTACTATTTGCCACTGCGGCGATATTTATCTTTCTCGCCAAACGGTTAACAGTTGTGCAGGAGTTGGCTAAAAGTGAGTCGCAGATAGCTGCACGACTGCAATATATCAATGATCTGGTCTTCAATAAGATGCTCACGGGAATTATTGTCTTTGATACAGACTTTCGGATCGAGCAACTCAATGAGAGAGCGTCTTTGTTACTGGGTTCCAGCAATGGCCAAAAGTTGCTCGCCCGCCATGACTCGCTTGAGCAGGTACCCGAACTGGTTTGCTACTATCACGACTGGAAAGCCAATCCACAGCGCCAGCTGCCGACTTATCAGTGCAAAAACTCCGATATTCCCCTGCAAATCAGTTTTAGTGAGATTCACAGTGACAAAATTGTCGACACTGTTTTATTTATTGAAGATGCACGCACCCTTTCCCAGCACGCTCAGCAACTAAAAAACAGCTCTCTTGGGCAGCTCACCTCAAGTATTGCCCATGAGATTCGCAACCCTTTGGGAGCCATTAGTCATGCCGCACAGCTACTCCATGAGTCTGGCCTTGCCAAAGCGGACCAGCAGCTGGTTGAAGTAGTGCTTCGTCATAGCACCCGAATGGACAAGCTGGTACGGGATGTTATGCAACTATCGCGGCAGAAGGTGCCGCGAATTAGCGTGACTAATATCTATGACAATTGTCTGCTCAGCAAGAGTCAGATTGAAGAGAGCAATCAGTTTAAAAATCCCTGCATCGAGATCGATAGTTCTGCTCAGTCTGTTGAGGCACCGTTTGATGGCAGCCAACTGCAACAGGTATTAGTCAATTTAATCAGCAATGCGCTGCGCCACTCGGAGAAAAATACCGGCGCGCCCTGGGTGAGTATTCAATTTGACTGCCAGCAGGACATGAATCTAACGATGTTAAAGATCTATGATCAAGGTGAAGGTATATCCGCAGAAAACAAAAATAAAATTTTTGAACCCTTTTTTACTACCGAGAAACAGGGTACCGGGCTTGGTTTGTATATTGCTCGGGAACTTTGTGAAATTAACTTTGCTACACTAAGCTATGTGTACAAGAGTCCGGCAGAGGGTTATTTTAAAATAGTGTTTTCTGATCCGGCCAAGCTACTGCCAAGGAATGCAGAAAATGACCAAAACCGTTCTGATTATTGATGATGAACTGGATTTACGCCAACTTCTCAAGCTGACACTCGCTAAAATGGGCATTGGCGCGATCGCGGTGGAAACGGTTGCCGATGCTAAGGTCGAGTTAAAGCAACACATCTTTGATCTCTGTTTAACTGATATGCGGCTGCCCGATGGCAACGGTCTCGATCTGGTCGCCTATGTGCAGAAACACTACCCACAACTACCTATCGCTGTCTTAACAGCATACGGCAATGTCGAATTGGCGGTTGAAGCGCTTAAATTGGGCGCATTTGACTTTCTCTCCAAACCTATAGAATTGTCTCGCCTGCGCAGCATGATTACCAACGCTCTATCATTGCCAAGCACGGCAGGTGCCGACGACCCTTTAAAGACACCTCTGCTACTTGGCGAATCACAGCTGATGCAACATATTCGTCAACAGATCAGCAAAGTGGCACGCAGTCAGGCGCCAATGTTTATTAGCGGAGAGTCCGGTACTGGCAAAGAGTTGGCTGCGCGATCGATTCATCAGCAGAGCCCCCGAGCTAAGAAGCTATTTGTGCCGATTAACTGTGGCGCCATTGCGAGCAATTTAATGGAATCAGAGTTTTTTGGACATCAAAAAGGTAGCTTTACCGGTGCCATTGAAGACAAACAGGGGCTTTTTCAGGCAGCCTGCGGCGGCACATTGTTTCTCGATGAAGTGGCTGACCTACCCCTGGCTATGCAGGTCAAATTACTCCGAGCGATTCAGGAAAAACGTATTCGACCGGTGGGCTCCGAGAGTGAAATTGATGTCGATGTGCGACTGATCAGTGCCACCCACAAGAATCTTCAGGATGCGGTAATGGAGGGAACCTTTCGCAGCGATCTCTTTTATCGACTCAACGTTATCGATATTCATATGCCCAGCCTGCGACAGCGCCCCGAGGATATCGAACTGCTGACTAAACAATTTCTCCAGGCACTCAAGCATAATGGAAACACCATTAGGCTCTCCAGCGAGGCGCTCGATGCGCTAGGCCATTACAGCTTCCCCGGCAATGTACGTGAATTGGAAAATATACTCGAGCGCGCGGCCACGCTGTGTGAAAACAATTATATTGAGGCCGCAGATCTTAAGCTTAATCTCGACAGTGGAAATCAAGACCAAATCAAGCCGCCATTATTCGCGCAACAGTCGATGCCAATTAACTCTCTGGATGATCACCTTGAGGAGGTCGAAAAAGAGATTCTGCTCGATACGCTCGAACAGTCGCGGTGGAACAAAACCGAGGCAGCAAAGAAGCTAGGCATCAGCTTCCGTTCGATACGCTATCGTTTACAAAAACTCGGGCTAAACGATTAGCGGTCGATTTCACTAATAGTCCGAGCGTAATTACTCAACGCTATTTATCATGCTTGGTGTACCACCAAACCCTGCGTCGAACTCCGAGCGGTTCGCCTTCAGTATCCTCGGCATGAAACCCAAACATCACACCGCTAATAGCCTTCTCCTCTGTTGTACAGTTGCCATCAGCATCACAACTCTGCACATCGACGATAACCGTGAAGCCGACAGGCGGAGGTAAAAACCCACCCCCCTGCACGGTAATATAGTTTTTTTCGCCAGGCGCCTTTCCCAACACAGCAAATGGATTGATTTTATAAATCCGCGCTTCACCAAGATTAGTGCAGGAATTATTTTGTCCGGGAAGATTGGTTGCCAAGGTGGTCACCTGATTAGTCGTTAGCGCCGAGGTGACCACCTTCTCGCCAGCTTCAAGCGCCAGATACCAACCTTTAAGAAACTTGCTATCAGCGGTGATATCGGCATCCGGATCAAACGCTTCGGTACTCCCCGAGACCGCTGTGCCAGCAGCCGCAAGATTAGCTTGAGTTAGAGTCACTGTCGACATCGATGACGTGGCTTGATCATAATCACGATAGAACACAAGGTAATTTTGCACGCTTGTATCCACCGGCTTTTCGCGGTTACCTGATCCAATTATGACCATGTCATAGTTACCATCTGGACTCTCGACGACATCGGGTGCATTGAGAAATCGCTGCGCTGATGTCGAGAACTTAAACAGCCGAGTCGCTTTCCAATCAGCGACATTGGAACTGGCAATATCAAGGCGCCATAGCTGACCACCGGTATCGCCAAAATAAACGCGGTCAGAGTAACCATTGCCATCACGATCTATCACCGCGAGATCCGATGGCACGCTAAAGGTCATATTGGCCTCATTGAGCACATGGCCCGCCGCATTGGAGACCGAGCCTGAGGTGACCTGCCAGAGATCTTCGCCTGTTAACGCATCAACAACGATCACACCGCGCCCCTGAGTCCGCACTCCCGTGCCACTGTCATCGACATCGGGGTCGTATCCCAACCCCATAATCAGTGCGACCTTATCTTGGCTACCTATCTTGAGTTTACTGATAACCGGCTTAGACCATGTCTGCCCCAGTTCGCTAAAGCCATTGTCCGCAGCGCTTTTGCGCCACTTAATGATGGGCAGCTCCGGGTCAGTGACGTCAATCGCATAGAGCAGCGCGCCGCCGCGTCTGGCAGTAAGATAGATCGTGGCACTGGTCACTGTATTGTCGCTGTCGTAGACCACATAGCTGCCCACAGAGCCATCAAAAAAGTAGGGCTTATTAGCAAAGCTGCCGGTCAATGTGGTGTTGTCATAAAGCACTTTGAGTTGCGAAAAATGCTCGGGGGCTGTGAATGCCCAGACCTCTTCACCATCCTCAGAACTACTGTTCTCAGTCTTTTCAATGATGCCGCCTTTTACTGCATGGAACATGCCATCGTTGGAGCCATAGAATACATAGGGCCCTGTGCTAGCGCCGTAATTGATCACCACAGGCTGTGAGTGGATAACATCACCATGGACATTGGGACGGATATCAGTGGTATCTGTCGGGTCGTCATTATCGGCATCTTCGAGATCAATACCTTTTGACCAATTGATGATGTCATCCATTTCATCGTTGCTCGCCGCATTGAAATCGGCAAAAGTGAGGTTACTATTCGAGGTGTTAAAATTTTCTAAACTACTGCAACTGCCGGTGCAGGTATAGACAGTGCGGCCTGTTCCGACGTATTGGCGCAATCCCTGCGCTACGCCGCCACGCTCGACTTCCTTGCCATCTGGGTTGTCACTCACACTGCCAGTCTCAGCGCCACGGCTTACTGATAGCGTCGGTATATTGGTCCAGTAAGTGCTGGATGCGGTCCAAAAGCTGCGTGCTAGGGTTTCAATAAAGCCGGTTCCGGCGTCTTCCGCGGCCACGCCATCGGCATCGACCAAAATTGGCTTGCCGGTAATCGCATCCAGTCCAATTTGATAGAGCTTAAGGTTACCTGCCCAGCGTGGTTGCTGGGAGGGGCGAAAGATGCCCATATAGATCTGATTTTCATTAGTGCCTTTTATATTGACTGAGACCGGTAAACTGACCGCCGCAAAGACACTGTTTTTTTCGAGAATATCGTCGATCACATCGCTGAGAGCGGTAGCCAATGTGTCAGCGTCGGAAGCAACCAGATAGTCGCCACCTCCGACGCCCTTCGAGGCGTTATACATCAAGGCATGTTTTGAGGCCGCCGGCTTGGTGAGACCAAATTTTTTGTAGTCCTCGGCATCGTTGAGAGGATCGTATTGCTTGCCACTAGAATTAGTCGCGTCGAAAACATCCACCGCATAGACCGAGACATTTTGCTTGCCATCTATATCCTCATTGACATCGTTGTTATTTAAATAGCGGGCATATTCATCTAACCAGCTCGCTTCTTCTCCAGAATGAAAACCTGTTGAGAGTGGGTCGCCGACAAATACTCCACCAAGTGCATCGAGTTTTGATTCAGCGACATTGTTCTCACCGCTATCGGGGCCGCCGTTGGAAACAAATAAAATATAATTATTGGCGCATGCCCCATCCGCAATCGGGCTAATGTAGGTGCTGCCACTAAACGCATCTGGATCAAAACCATCCGGGTTGGAGGAAGATTGTGCTGCGTCTTGTTGGCCGGCTGCATAGGGTTTCCCTGCAAACCACAGATAGGCTTCATTAAAGGCTAAAGCCATAGGGGCGTTATTGGTTTTTGGCAGATTTTCTGAGCCATAGAAAAGCGTTTCATCAAACCCTGCTGCGCCCCACTCCATGGACAGTTGCGCGCGACACGCCTCTAGATCCGCATCACCCCCTCCCTTGCCTTTAAACGAATCTTCTCCGCAGTAGAGCCGTGCCTTAATCTCATCTATATCGGCATCACTGGCCGATTCAATTTTCAGAAAGGCTTGGATCGCTTTCCCCCCTTTGGGAGAGTTGCCGCTGGAATAAACCATTATACCGAGATTGATACCAGGGAAATCGGGACTGTCGGCAAAGCGTTGTTTGAGGCCATCGAGAAATTTAAACAGTGCTTCGTGCATAATCTGCTGCTTGGTAACACCATTAGAATTGCTGTTCCAGTTAGCAGAATTATCCAGCACAAACAGCACATTGGGCGCGGCAACATTTTCTGAATTGGCACGAAAAATATCGATATCGGCCGCAGAAGACCAAATAGAAAGAAACATCATTAATGCCACGATTAATAGCGTTGAGTGGAATGTAGATGTTCGTTTCATTACTTGGCCTCCTGGCTTGTCAAACGGGGCAATAGCCCTCAAGGTATCTGAATTTAAATCCTTCGATAATAGTCGATGATGCACCCGAGACATTGTCGGTGACGCTGACATCGGCCTCCCAGTAATACTCTGGATGGCAGGGCGCGGAGCTCCCCTCGAGCAACGAGCAGCCAGCTGGCGTAGCTTGCAACAGGCATTGCAGACTGTTCACGGTCACCACCATACCGCTGGAGACATTGCTTGGAAATGACAGTGTGAAATCACCATCACCATCCAGATAGCTGGCGTTATTAATATAATAATCGAGATCGCTAAGCAGATAGTTAATCGAGTTCTGCGCGGCCTGCTGCGCTTCCTGCTGGCGCTGCTGGCTCTGTAGCAGCTGCAGATTAATGTTCGTCGATGTAATCGTCGATACACCCAGCGTGGTTAGCACCAGTAGCATAATCAGGGCAACAATCAAAACCGCGCCTCGGTGCGGGTTTCTGATTGCTCGAGAACAGCTGAATAGAGGCTGCTTACTCATAGTCCAGTCCTTTTAATGCTGACATTGGTCAGTCGCGCGACACTGCTAAATAAACGACGCTTCTTGCTATCGCTGAAGGTGATACCAGCCTTGTCGGCATAAGAATAGGTTTTTGCGTCATTCAAACCCGGGGCGTTATGGGTGCTGCTTAGCAATAAAAATATTTTTACTGACACCACATCTTCCCACTCTGCTGCTGAAGCCGGAATTTCAACAAATGCCGGGTTACCACCCTCTGCATTGGCAATGCCATCACCGGATCGATCAATACCGTAGACTACCTGGAAATCATCCACCCCCTCGACCAGAGGTTCAGGTGAATAGGCGCCATTGATCAGGCTTAGACGGTTAAACACATTGTCGTCGTCGACATAGTAAATATCTTGGTGGTACTCACGAATGGCGGCAACGGTTGTGTCATCTTTTTCCAGCAGGGTGAAATTGGCACTGTTGGCGCCTGTATCCAGCACCGAAGCGGTCACCGTCTCTTGTAGATAGTGCTGATTGGCTCTAAGGCCCGCTGTGCTATTAACCGACGTGGTATCCACACGACGAATCAATAATATATCTGAGCCGGTTAGCAGAACGTCGCCATTGCAGGCTGTAGCGCCGGCGGTCACATTGTCCGCTCCCCAGAGTGGGAAGGTCATGCCATTAATAAGATCGGCAGTGTTCAAATCTGTGCACTGATTCGGCTGTGCCGTTGCGCCACTGCTGTAATTTTCTAGGCGTCCATAGAACCCGGCCAGTTGCAGTTCACCACTTAACAGCTTGGTGAGATAACGACCATTTTCAACCATCTCGCTGCTCAGCTCGAGCTCTCTACTGATGCGCGAGGAGTTTAAGGTCACATCCAGAATGGCCCATGACAGAACAATACCAAGCGCCACGGCAATCAATAGTTCGACCATGGAATATCCAGACTGCCGCTGAGTGGCTCTATCGCTGTATCTGATCATGCCTAACTGTCCAGTGTCGGCGGTTGCACCACATAGGTCACTGCACGGCGCAACTTGCTACTTGCGCCGCCGTAACTTGTAGCACCGCAGTTTGTGCTGGTCGGGGCGATGGTTTCAACCAGCCCCTGCCAGACCACGGAAATGGTATAGGTTTCATTGACATCGTCATAGATAATGCAGCCGCGCGCATTGAGCAGTCCGCCGACGCTATTGCCATCAATCACTTCGCCGCTGCCCTTTAACAGATCGCTCCACTCATTGACTGCAGCGATCACCTGAGCCTGTGTTTCTGCGGTGCCATAGCTTGAGCAGGTATAGGAAGCGTAAAAGCCGGTTCCGACCTCAACTGCGGCCAACCCATAGCATCCCCGAGCCAGAGGATTTGATCGAACCTGATCGACCATATAGTCGACAAGGTTTAGCGCGTAGACACGCTGATAGACTTCAAGCTGAGCCTTTTGCGCGCGATTCTGCAACGACGCATAACCGAGCAAGCCAACGGAAAATACCAACAGTGTAATCAGCACTTCAATCATGCTAAAACCACCGATATTGCGCCGTTGAGACCGAGCTATAAATCGATTATCAGTCATACCAGCTAGCATTTTTCTGCCCCAGATGATTGACCGTTAAAGTGTCGCTATCCGCCTGCGGCGTGCCACTTTTGGGCGCAGCCTGAAGCGTGAAGGTCGGTGGCGAGGCGCTGTTGTCGACCGCGCTGATGGTCACGGTGTAATGGTCGCTAACTCGAGCAATAGGCGTCGTGCCGAGAGCTGTCAGTGTAGTGGCGTAAGTGCGTGTATCGAGAATAAATTGATGCTGTAGGCTTGAGACTTCGAGTAGATATTGTTGCGCAGCAGCGCGATTATTGCGCACTATGTGCTGCTGATAACTGGGATACGCAACTGACGCCAGGATTGCGACAATGGCGACCACAATCATTAATTCAAGTAGTGAAAATCCTTTTACTCTCTGTCTTTGTTCCATCATCCCCAATCCACTCCATCCCTGTTACCCCGATCCGCTATCAGACAGGTCCGACGCCTGACACAGATGGGTTGTGTTACTCATGCTCCGACTGTACGTATCTCAGTCGCAAAGAAAAGTCGACGCCGATTAACGTTAGTAAATATCCGACTAACGTTATGCAAACCGACTAACATTGTTCACGCTAACTAGCTCGCATGGCACTCTATTTTTGCGCCCCCGGAATCGTCGTAGCCATCGCCATTGGAATCACTGGATAATCGAATACGGCCGCTGCGAAAAACAATTACCCGACGCCCATAATCGACGCTCTGATTGGCCGAACATACCTCAAAATTGCCAGACTCTAGTGCTTCGCCATTGCCTGCAAAACGCATAAAGTCTCGGCCAAAGGAAGCGGATAGTTGCAGTTCTATGGAATTGATATCAATTTCCTGCTGCAGAGTTTCTCCCACCGATAAATCGTTGTCGCCATTGTCATCGCGGAATATCACCAACCGCAGGCCACCACTGGCGACACAGCTGTTTGCTGCATCCACCGTGCAGACTGTCCACACCTGGTGCTGCGACAGCGCAAGCCCACGCGCTAATTCTAGCGCGTTGCGCACCTGAACCGTCTTAAGGCTGACCGCGCGTTGCTGAGCAAAACGGGTAAATGAAGGCACAGCAACGGCTAACAAAATTGCTGCGATGGCGATGGTGATCATTAACTCGACAATAGTAAACCCACGCGAGGTGGCAAAGCGGTTCATCCCTAAACTCCTGACGGCAACGCTAAATCACAGCTATTAGCCTAGTTTTTTTAACATGCCATTAAAGGATAGCAGCTAATCGGAGCTCGTCTAATTTAGTGTCGCGCAAGTGAGATTGAATCGATAGTAATCCAGTTAGCGGAGTTGCGCCTATGATTCAGCTCCAGGGGAATGGACTATTGGAGACTGGGTGCAGTTTGCCTTCAATGTAGCGCGAGAAACGAAATGGCTCTAGCAGGTAAGAGCTATCACCACAGATATCACTGGCGACCAGCTTGCCGACTCCAATCATTTTGTAACCATGATTGGAGTCGGCAATCATATAGCAGTTGTGGTGGAACACATCAAAGACCGGAAAGCTATCCGGCGTAAACGCACCGATGCCACCGGAGGGTTCGTTTTTATACATTGCCATGGTGCCGGAAAAACGCTTCTGACAATGTGCCAGCGCCGATACCCACATATTGGCAAAATCTTCGCCGACAATAAACTCTGGAGATTCGGGACCATAGGGGTCTACGGCAACCGCATGCGCTGGCTTGTCGACAATAAAGGGGGCAGCACCACCCTGTATCCCATTGAAGTGAAAGTCGGGCTTGTAATAGATGCCCCACATTTTGTCAGTGATCAATGAACCATCAACGTCTGAGTAGAGTGGTGCATCGGTATCGACATGAATTACTGGAGGCATTCTGCCATCATTGGTTTTTTGTAGATTGGGGTCGACACCGAGTGTGCCTTCTTGCAATGACCAGTAAATCCACATGGGAATATCATCGGCAATTACACCGCTGTGCGGGTTTTTAATGCTGATGGTGCTGGGCATCTGCAGCATATCCCAGAACTGCTTTGCCCAAGGACCAGGAGCAATTACCACATAGTCACAGGCAATATCGCCACGGTTGGTTTGCACTGCTGTGATCGCACCTTCGGTGTCCTGAGTAAACCCTCGCACCGTCACGCCACCGACAATTCGAACTCCCTCGGCCTGAGCTTTAGCTGCTAGCCCCTCCAGTGCCTTGCTGTTATTGGCATAGCCTCCAGATTTTTCATGCAGCACCGAGGTAATACCCTGAGCCTGCCAGTCATCAAACAGACCACGCATGTAATCTGTACAGTCTCTGGCGCCCTCAATAAAGGTCGATGCATAGCCAATGGCTTGTTGCTGCTGATAGATAGAGGCGACATCGTCGTGCATGGATTCGCAACTGATCTGCATATAGCCCACCGGATGATAACTGTAAGCCTCAGGATCACTCTCCCAGATATTGACGCTGTGAGCCATTAACTCACGCATCGCCGGCTGGAAATAATTATTCCGAATCACTCCGCAGGCAATGCCAGATGCGCCCGCACTAATGCCGGTTTTATCAATAACCAAAATATCACGTCCATCGCCCCTGCCCCGCGCTTTGAGTTCAAGAGCAAGATGATAAGCAGTGCTGAGGCCATGAATACCGGCACCGACAATGACGTAGGGAGACTGGCTAGTGAGTGCAGAAGACATCGCATTTCCTTTGACTGGGGACCTGTTAATAGGTTGATATTGAGTGGCTCAGACGGTGCCGTCAATGCTCATAAGTAAGTCTTATACATTAACAGGAAGTCGCTTATGAGTAGCAGCGGCGTGAAATAATGCACTAAACTGGCGGAATAATAATTAGATCCTTTTGCCTGACTTTAGAGGGGTGATCATGTACGACTCGTCAACGCAAATTCCGACCATTGATTTAGAGACTGTCGCTAAGCCTATTTCCTCCGCAAGGGGCATGCCTGGCTCGACTTATACCGATCCACGATTATTTGCTTTTGAGCGCGATAAGGTGCTCGGAAAGACTTGGGCAGGGCTCGCCTTCGCATCGGAACTGCCATTAAATGGCAGTCTGTTACCGGTTGATTTTATGGGTTTGCCGCTGCTGATCACGCGCACTCATGAAGGCGATATCAATGTCTTCCACAATGTCTGCAGTCATCGCGGCATGATGCTGGTATCAGCCGCGCAGGATCAGTCCCGAGGCGTTCGCTGCCCCTATCACTCGTGGTTTTACGATCTCAATGGCGTGCTCAAAGCAACACCTCAAATCGGCGGATCAGGCGTCCATGTACTAGAGGATTTTTCCTGTGCCGAGAATAATTTAAAACCCGTCCGCTGCCACCTATGGATGGGGGTTATTTTTATCAATCTGTCCGCTGATGCCGAAGACTTCGCCGATTTTATCGGACCTTTGGAAGCGCGCTGGGCACCCTTTATGGGACCCGCCGGCGTCTCACAACTCACGGTTCCATCTGCGCAGGGGCCCATTGCTATCGAAGTGGCTGCTAACTGGAAACTGGCGGTAGAAAACTATTGCGAAGCCTATCATTTGCCCTGGGTACACCCTACCCTCAACAGCTACTCGCCGCTGGACCAGCACTACAATATCGTCGCGGCGAAAAATATGTCTGGCCAGGGCAGTTATGCCTACACTCTGTGTGAAGTCGCCGGTACTGAACTGCCGCAGTTTGAGCGCTGGCCGGAAGATAAGATACGCCACGCAGAATATATGTCACTCTACCCCAACGTGCTTCTAGGACTGCAAGTGGATCACGCTTTTGCGATGATTTTGCAACCAGTCGCCGCCGATAAAACCATTGAAAAACTGCAGCTTTCCTATCTAGCTGACGGCGCCGAGAGCAATCAATATCAGGTCAGTCGTGACGCCGTTACCGAGAGCTGGCAGCAAGTTTTTGGCGAAGATATCTTTGCCGTCGAGGGGATGCAAAAGGCGCGTCACTCACCGGGCTTTACCGGCGGTGTCTTTTCTCCGATTCAAGATGTCCCCAGTCACCACTTTCACGGCTGGGTGGCAGAACAATATCAAGCCGGACAAGATCAATGAGCGAGCCAAAAAACCATTGGAAAAACTTTATCGCTGGCCAATGGGTTGATAGCGTTGAAACGCTGGCAATTGCCAATCCAGCCACAGGAGAGTTTTTTGCCACCATTGCCAGCGCTAATTTGAATGATGTTGACGCCGCCGTGATCGCCGCACGCAGCTGCGTCAACCAAGGACTATTAAGCAACTGTCGACCTGCTGAACGCACAGCACTTATGCTGCGCATCGCCGATGAAATCCGCGCGATCGCCGAGCATGCCGCTGAGTTGGTTGTTTTAGAGAATGGTAAGCGCCTCAAGGATGCCAAAGACGAGCTGGCTGAGGCGGCTCGCTATTTTGAATACTACGCCGGCATGGCCGACAAAATCGAAGGGACATCCATTCCTCTGGGCTCAGACTATGTCGACTACACAGTCTACGAGCCACAGGGCATCTCGGTGCAGATTGTGCCGTGGAATTTCCCGGTCTCCATCTGTGCTCGCTCTTTGGCACCAGCACTGGCCGCAGGTAATGCCGTGATTGTTAAGTCACCCGAACTGACACCCCTAGCGATCACCTGGCTGGCGACCGCCTGTCAACGCGCCGGATTACCCCCCGGAGCGCTTAGTATTCTCTGTGGTGACGGCCCAACCATTGGTGGAGCACTGGTGGCACATGCCGACATTAACCAGATTGTTTTTACCGGCTCAGTGCCAACCGGCCGCACGATCTTGCACGCTGCCGCAGAGCGCGCGGTGCCATCAGTAATGGAGCTGGGCGGTAAATCCGCCGCTGTCGTCTTCGCCGACGCCGACTTGGATCAGCTCATCGATAGCGTCTACTGGGGCATCTTCTTTAACGCCGGCCAGGTCTGTTCTGCCATGTCGAGATTATTGGTAGAACGCAGCATTTATGAGCAGGTCATAGAGCGAGTCCGTGATCTAGCCGCTGGATTGACGCTGGGACCGGGAATAGACAACTCTGATCTGACACCGCTTGCCTCCGCCACACAGCAGCAACAGGTTTTACAACACTGCAATCGGGCTGTTGCACAAGGTGCACAACTCATAACAGGTGGGAAAATCCCCACGTCGATGCCTGGCTATTTCTTTGAGCCAACGATATTTTGCGGTGTCAGCGCCGAGATGGATCTGTTTCAGCAGGAAGTCTTCGGTCCGGTAATCGCGATAACACCTTTTGATACAGAACAGCAGGCCTGGGAGTTGGCCAACGGCACCGAGTACGGATTAGTTGCCGGCATTTTTAGCCAAAATCTCAATTGTTGCCTGCGTGGAACCCGCGCGTTGAAAGCGGGCCAAGTATTTGTGAATGAATGGTACGCCGGTGGTGTTGAGACACCCTTTGGCGGGACAGGCCTCTCGGGGTTCGGCCGCGAGAAAGGACAAGAGGCGCTCTACAGCTATGTGCGCAGCAAAAACATTGCCATGCGGATTGCTGCAGGCTCTGCCTGATAGCCAGTTTTACCCGGTCGAGACCAACGGAAAATAATGTTAAGGTGGTGGTCAAATGAAACATGGCGGCTTATGCGCCGGCAGCTTTGTTGCTAAAGGCTCAGAAAAAAACCTGATAATAATTTCATAACAACAACGGGGGAGAGCAAGCTTGGATGATTCACTTAAGACACAATCAGACGTAGCAATTACTACTGAGGACGTCGGATTTTATGCCGGCTTCAATCGCATTGTTGCATTGTTTCCCAAATTGCTTATCGGCGCACTTATTGTCTGGGTAGGCTCCTCACCCTCTGCCGCAGGCGATATATTGCTTGAAGCACAAAACTGGTCAATCGCTAACTTCGGTGGCTGGTATATCTTTGTCACAGCTTTTTATACTTTGGTTTGTCTGACTTTAGGCCTCTGGCCGCGCACGGCAAATGTCAAACTGGGTAAGCCCGATGATCTGCCTGAATTTTCCATGTTTACTTGGCTATCGATGATGTTTGGCGCCGGCATCGGGATCGGTATGTTGACCTACTCGACTGCCGAACCGATTTTCCATTTTGCCGCCAACCCTGACACCATCCAAAACCTGTCTAACGGATTGGAGGCGGACAATGCACGCAATGCCTTCAAATGGGCTATGTTGCACTACGGACTGACACCGTGGGCCTGTTATGGGGTGGTGGGTATTTCACTGGGATACCTGTCATACAACCGTGGATTGCCTCTAACGACGCGCAGTGCGCTGCAACCACTGTTTGGCCGTGCCATGTCGAGCTCTCTTGGGCACATTGTCGATATCGTCGCTATTGTTGCGACCATTGTCGGCCTCAGCGTGACCATCGGCTATGGCGTATCACAGCTTGCCTCAGGATTTTTTAATATCACTGGCGCGGAATGGCTCGTCGGCGAAGGTGGCAAGCCGACACTCACAGCACAACTCCTTGGACTGATCTTGATTGTCAGTGCCTCATGCCTGTCAGCGATGTCAGGCTTACAGCGGGGTATCAAGTGGTTGTCCAATATCAATATGGCACTGTCGGTATTTTTGATCGCTTTTTTTGTTTTGTTTGGCGCTACCTTGTTTGCCTTCAAAGCATTCTTCTACACCATCTGGGACTATTTAATGGCACTGCCGGCGATGTCGACAACCGTCTGGCAAGGTAGCGACACTGAGACCGCCACGGCGCTTAAAGATTGGCAGGGTGCCTGGTCGATATTCTATTGGGCCTGGTGGATCGCGTTTGCTCCCTTTGTCGGTCTGTTTTTAGCGCGAGTCTCCAAAGGCAGAACCATTCGTGAATATGTGGTTGGCGCGATGATTATTCCCTCTCTGGTCTGTTTGGTGTGGTTTGCCTTTATCGGCGGGACAGCTATTGATCTCGAACTGAGTGGCGTCGCCAATGGCGCGATCGTCAATGCCGACATTTCTGCGCAGCTATTTGCAACCATCAATCTGATTCTGTCACCGGAGCTTGCCGTGGCCCTCTCGGTGGTGATTGTTATCTTGCTGCTGACCTTTCTAGTGACCTCGGCAGACTCCGGTATTCTCATCATTAACACCCTCGCCTCGGGCGGAAATCAGAACCATAAAAGTCCGAAGCATGTGATGATTTGGGGCGTGATATTCTCGGTGTTGATCGGCGTGTTATTAGCCGCTGGCGGCATGGATGCGCTGCGTTCGGTAATGATTGTCGGTGCCCTGCCGTTCTCGGTTGTGATGGCACTGATGGCGGTATCGCTGGTCAAGACTTTGGTCGCTAAAGAAGGATAGAGAAACTTTCATCGATTAAAGAAGTTGGCACGACGGTGGCGGTTGATTGCTCAACATTTGTTACGTAATAAATAATTAGCTAGTTATACTAATCTAAAAAGTCATAAAAAAGGATCAAATAAAATGAAGAATTTAGGTGTTTTGTTAGGCGTGAGTCTCCTTGCTGGCTGTGTGAGCAACCAAAGTATTCAAACAGTGCAGGTTGGTGATAGTGATAAATCATGTGATGCCATTAGAAGTGAGCTGGCTCAGTTAGGTGCAAAATTTGAAGACGTAAAAGATGACTCAGGCTTAACAGGAAAAAATGTTGGTCTTGCTCTCGTTTTTTGGCCAGGCATCATTGTCAACGAAGTCAGAAGTAACAAAAATGAAGACTCAGTTGATTCTCGAATTGCTCACTTGACTAATATTTACAATGACAAATGCACAGGTGATAAGGCAAATAATAGCTCTCAAACCCTCAAAGAAAAACTAGTCGAACTAAAAGCGATGCTAGATGAGGAGTTGCTTTCTGAAGAAGAGTATAACCTTGCAAAGAAAAAAGCACTGGAAAACAATTAAGGAAAGTCATGTAGTGAGGGCTATTTAGCCCTCCTATCTTCTCAGTAAAATTTGCCTCCAAGTATCCCTGCAGCACCAGTAAAAATCACTCAGCAGCCGCGCAAGAAAATAGGCGTTTATAACTCTCACGAAGAAGCCCTGTTAACGTAGGCTTTTCTAAAAACCGTGTCTGATGTGCTTAGGCAGGTATAGTAACAATAATAAGCGCTACGCAGACTTCACATTCACCTAAATCGACGCCCCCTTGAGAGCTGTGAAGGTGGCAAAATTTTGGCAGAAATTGACGCTTATAGCGCTAAAAAGCCCCTGCAGTCTAGTGATCGCAAGGGCTTTGAAAGACGATTGGTACGACCGAGTGGACTCGAACCACCGACCCCCACCATGTCAAGGTGGTGCTCTAACCAACTGAGCTACGGTCGTACTGAAACCTACTTCTCTCTCGTCTGAACTAATCAACGCACGCTGCAGACTTGAAAGGGCGGCTAATATAGCGGTGGTGTCGAGGAAATTCAAGACAATTCAGGCTACAGTTAAACAGATAACAACATATCGCTAGTTAGCGCTTATGGAAAGCGGATTTCGACAATAGTCTAAAAGGATTTTACATGCTTCAACCCGTTATTCTTGCCGGCGGCTCAGGCACCCGCCTGTGGCCGCTTTCTCGGCAACTCTACCCCAAGCAGTTTTTGCAGTTAGTTGGCGAGCAGACCATGCTGCAATCAACCGTCGCGCGACTAAAGGGCTTGGAGTGTGCGCCAGCGATTATAGTTTGCCACGAAGATCATCGTTTTATTGCCGCAGAGCAGTTGCGTCTCTCCGGTGATCACCATAACGGCATTATTCTTGAGCCCTGCGCTCGCAATACCGCGCCAGCGATTTGTCTAGCCGCAATGTTAGCATCCGATCTTGATCCGGACGCCACACTGCTGATCCTTCCAGCAGACCACCATATGCAGAACCCAAAAGAGTTTCTCAACGCCGTAACCTGTGCAGCAGAATCCGCCGCCGCGGGCGCGCTGCTTACCTTTGGGATTAAGCCCAGTTATCCGGCAACCGGTTATGGCTATATAAAAAGGGCTGAGACCGCGACGGCTGATAAACCTCAGCGGATCAGTCAGTTTATTGAAAAACCCGACCTTGAGAGTGCACAAAAATATGTCTCTAGCGGTGAATTCCTCTGGAATAGCGGCATATTTATGTTTCGAGCCAATGTTTTTCTCGAAGAGATAAAGGCGTGTCGACCCGATATCCACAGCGCCTGCACAAAGGCATGGAGAGACCGCAGTCAAGATGGAGACTTTGTTCGACCACATCAGGGCAGCTTTACCTCGTGTCCAGCTGACTCGATAGATTATGCCGTGATGGAAAAGACGACGAAGGCTATGGTGATGCCAATGGATCCGCAGTGGAATGATCTCGGCAGCTGGTCGTCGCTGCTTGAACTACTCCCGAAAAATGGCTCGGGCAGTGTCGAAATCGGCGATACTATCGGCCTACATAGTTCGAATAATTACATTCATGCTGAGCAAAAATTAGTCGCGACGCTCGGCATTGATGATACCGTCATAGTGGATACCAAAGATGCTCTGTTAGTAGCGCATAAAGATCGTGTGGAGGATGTTAAACAGCTGGTTGACCTATTAAAGACACAGCAGCGCTGCGAAACTATCCAGCATCGTGAAGTCTATCGACCGTGGGGCAAATACGACTCCATGGATCAGGGTCCACGCTTTCAGGTCAAGCGCATTACAGTAAAACCTGAAGCCAAACTCTCGGTGCAAATGCACCATCATCGCGCTGAGCACTGGGTCGTCGTCAGCGGCACCGCAAAAGTAACCATCGATAATGTTGAACGCTTAATCTGTGAAAATGAATCGGTCTACATTCCTATTGGCGCCGTTCACTGCTTAGAAAATCCCGGCAAAATCGCCATCGAACTGATTGAAATACAGTCTGGCGCTTATTTAGGCGAGGATGATATTGTCCGTTTTGGCGATCTCTATGGACGCAACTAAATCAGCGCTGACCGATCTATCCCGAACTCGCTGTAAGACCCGATTTGTTGCTAGCGGGGAGCTGGACCATGCTCTTCAGTATAATTCTGACGGCCAATGGCAAAGTACTGCAACCCATGATCTTGAAGGCGTTTTGGATCATAGAGATTGCGCCCATCAAAAATGACCGGATAGGTTAATGCCGCTTTAATCTCGGCGAAGTTAGGGGACCAAAATGGCTTCCACTCCGTGCAAACAACTAACACATCAGCGCCACTCAGTGCAGCCTCTTTGGTGCCACACAACAGCAGATCATCACGCTCACCATAGATAGCCTGAGTGGCATCCATTGCGTGAGGGTCATAGGCGCGCACCGAAGCGCCCTGCTCCCACAACGCCTCCATTAACAGTCGACTCGGTGCCTCGCGCATATCATCTGTTCCCGGTTTAAAAGCCAGCCCCCATAGCGCGATGGTTTTGCCACGCAACTCGCCCTCGAAATAGCGATTCAGCTTGTCGAACAGACGATGTTTTTGCTGGTCGTTAACTGAGGTCACCGCACTGAGCAGCTTAGGCTGATAACCGGCGCTGATTGCAGTTGCCTCCATTGCTCGCAGGTCCTTGGGAAAGCAGGAACCGCCAAAGCCGCAGCCAGGATAGATAAAGCTGTAGCCAATTCGCGGGTCTGAGCCCATGCCAATGCGCACCTGTTCAATATCAGCCCCCACGCGCTCGGCGATATTGGCAATCTCATTGATAAAGCTGATCTTGGTTGCCAGCATCGAATTGGCCGCGTATTTGGTTAACTCTGCCGAGCGCACATCCATAAAAATCAGTTTGTCGCGTTGTCGGTTATAAGGTGCGTAGAGCTCATGCATCATCGCCTCAACACGCGGACTATCTGTGCCAACAATAATTCGATCGGGGCGAGTGAAGTCAGCGATCGCAGCGCCCTCTTTGAGGAATTCGGGATTCGACGCAACACTGAACTCGCAGTCGACATTGCGCTTATCGAGCACGGCCTGAATCTGCTCTGTGACTCGATCCGCGGTGCCGACAGGAACGGTGGATTTATTCACCACTACCGTGAAATCATTTAAGTGGTCGCCAATGGTACTGGCAACCTTTAACACATACTGCAGATCTGCGGAGCCATCTTCATTAGGCGGTGTACCGACACCGATAAAAATCATCTCAGCATGCTCTACAGCCATGGCCGCATCAGTGGTAAATTGAATACTACCGTCAGCTAGTGAACTGCTGAGGTAGTTGTCCAAACCCGGCTCATAAATCGGTACATGCCCGGCATTCAAAGCATCTACTTTTGCCTCGTCGATATCGACACAAATTACCTGGTTGCCGACATTGGCGAAACAGGCCCCAGTGACCAAACCAACATAACCACTCCCAAAGATTGTTATCTTCAAAACTCGTCCTTATACATTACTGTTTACGGAAGTCTCAATATAGACCATAGCGCGCCCCCTAAACTGGCTCAAAACAGACTGTATATCAGATATATTTCAGGTAGCAGGTGGGGTAACCAGGCCTCAATAAAAGTTAAATTAACAGGAATTTTTCCAGTTTCATATCCCACGACGATATCTGCGCTTGTTTTATTGTGCACTGAGTCTCGCAAAATCGTTGGTGACCGAAATAGACATATCAATGTCGCATTTTGACAGTGTATAAGCATATGGTTGCGATATGATGATTTTATCGGTAATTTATTTATCAGCAATAAGAATAATAAATCTAGCGACTAGCACCACACTAACGCCACTTATTCTCAGGATACCTTTTTAAGGGTTGAGCTATTTGAGCAAAGGGTCGGTGCAGCTTAAAAATTATAAATACGGTTAAAGCCGTTTCTAACACAACAAGGGGAAGGTCTATGAAAAAAAGCTCATTTCTAAAACTGAGTGGCTTGGCGTTAGCTATTGCCACTATTTCTAGTGGAGCATACGCTGCACAGCTTGAAGAGGTTATCGTTACCGCACAGAAGCGTGCCGAAAGCCTGCAAGACGTGCCAATATCAATGACCGCCCTAAGTGGTGAAAAGATCGAAGAAGCTGGTTTGAACAGCCTCCAAGATCTCTCCGCTTATGTGCCTAATCTCAGCATCTCAGAAAATGCGGTTGCGACCGGTATTTATATGCGCGGTGTTGGCCCTGGTGCGCAACAATCATTTGAGCAGTCAGTTGGTCTCTACGTCGATGGCGTTCATATGGCTAAAGGCCGTCAAGTTCGCACAGGTATGTTCGATCTAGCTCAGGTTGAAGTTCTGCGCGGACCTCAGGGCATCCTTTTTGGTAAGAACACGCTCGCTGGAGCGATCAATGTAACATCCGCATCAGCGCAGATCGGCGATGAATTCGGCGGCAAAATCAGCGTAACGAAAGAATCTGACAATGGGCAGACGATTGAAGGCCATATCGCTGGATCTGTAACTGATAATCTGGCCATGCGTTTCGCCATCAAAGATAGAGAAAACGACGGTTATCTACACAATAGCTATGCCAACGAAGACTCACCGAGTGCAGACGAAACCATGTGGCGCCTCAGTGCCAACTGGGAACCTTCCGAAAATGTCTCAGTAAAATTAACCCATGCTGAGAGTGAGCAGGTTCGTGGCGGTTCTAACATTATTATCAACCAATTTTCAAAAACAGATAATACCGGCGCCGCTGATGGCATTATGTTTGGTGTCATGCTCGGCATAGATCATCCCGTATTCGGTCCCCTCTATGCTCCTCAGTTCCCTGGTTTCTTAAGCAGTGTGGGCGCAGGTGCAATGGATGCCTACCGAGATGCTAAGTCATTTGGTGGCTGCGCACTGGAAGCTTCTTTGGGTCGTTCATCATCTGTCTGTGACAACGGCGGCGAAAAACCTGAGGGCACCAACACCAACACCCAGGATACCTCGATAAATATCGATGTTGAATTGGGCAATGGTTACACTTTCACCTCTGTCACGGGTCGCGCAGCATACGATTATGAAGATGGGATTGATGCCGACGGCCTGCCGGTTCGATTTATTGGTCGTAGCGACATTTCAGATTACGAACAGACCAGTCAGGAATTCCGTCTAGCCTCACCTACCGACGGCAAATTCTCGTACATTACTGGCGCGTACTGGGAAAAACAGGAACAAAATATTGATCGCGTCGTTGCAATTGATGGCACCTTGGGACTACCTGCTGGACTTAGCACTTTCCCCGGTATCGGTCCGTCCCCGACGTTCCTTGCCTTTAATCAGACGCAAGTCGATGGCATTAACTTGATCAATTCTATTCTTGGCACTGGTATGAGTTACAACGTTGGTGTACCGGGGCAAACCCTATGGACGTCTGTTGGCCGCGTATCCAACTGGACGCAAGAGACCGATGCGTGGGCGGTATTCTTTCAAGGAACCTATAACCTGACCGACACCCTTAGCTTAACTGCTGGTGTGCGCTACACAGAAGAGGACAAAAGCGCAGTGGCCTCTACTCAAAACACCGAAGGCTTTACTGGATTGGCAACACCCAGTGCCGCACCGTTACTGGAAACGTTAACTAGCTCTCTATTTGGCACTTTCAACCACAACTTCACCGATCAGCGTTCAACTGACCAAGTAATGCCTGCAGTTAATCTGGAGTGGAAACAATCCGATACCAGCATGTTTTACGTCAGCTATTCAGAGGGCTTTAAGAGTGGCGGCTTTAACTCGGTAGATGATCAAAAACCTGTGTTGGCGACCAATGCGTTTGGCCAGGCCTATGTGCCAGACCGCACTGCTCCCGGTATTGGCTGGTCTTATGAGGATGAAACTGCAAGCTCATTGGAAATCGGCGGAAAGCACACCTTGTTAGATGGCGCCATGAACTTTAACTGGGCAATTTTCAACAGTGAATATGTTGATCAGCAGGTGTCTACCTTTGTTGGGTTAGGCTTTGTGGTTGCTAACGCGGCAACATCGAACATTGATGGTGTTGAGGTAGATATGACTTGGCAAGCAACCGACAACCTAACATTAGGCGCAAACGTAGCCTATCTGGACGGTAGCTATGGCTCATTCCCCGGCGCTGGTTGTACCGCAGAACAGAGTTCAGGCGTAATCGGGCTAGGAACACTGACGCCAGACTCTCCGGTGATTAGCTTTGACGGCTGTACCCAGCAATTCTCGGGCGGTGTTCCAACTGGTATCAGTCAGGATCTTGCTGGTGGTCAGATTGGCGCCGAGTACTCCGGCGCAATGTTTGCCGACTATCGACGTCCTTTGGCGAATGGTGTTACCTGGTTTGCTAGCATTGATGTTAACTTCACCGATGGTTTCTATATGACCGGCGACCTCGACCCAGTTGACTATCAGGAAGGGTTTGAGAAGGTCAATCTGCGCACTGGACTGCGTGGTGAAAACTGGGATCTGATGCTCTTTGGTCGTAATGTCACTAATGAGATGACGGCATCAGGTGCAGCAGATGTGCCTCTGGCCTCAGGTTCTCACTGGCGATATATGAGTGCTGGCGAAGTATGGGGCGCACGCTTCAGCTACAGCTTCTAAAACTCTCTGTAACACTGAAAAGGACGGGTATTCCCCGTCCTTTTTTTATACCCACAATAATCTCTCCTGCTGATACCTTAATCTGGTTGCGTGGTTGTCCGAAATTGCAACCGCACTGGCTGATGACGACAGTGATACGCAGCGATGTTTCGCTAATATAAAGACCTTAGGCAAAGAACCTCTGGACTAAATTCGACGGAAAATATTATGCATAATAAAACCGCTTTGGTAACAGGCGCGTCCGATGGCATCGGCCTTGAGTGCTGTAAAATACTCGCCGCCAGAGGTTACAATTTGATTCTTGTTTCCCGTCGCAAGTCGCTATTAGACGACATTGCCGACAATCTAAAAAACCGACATCCAGCTATCTCCTGCACGGTCATCGCCGCTGACCTATCGGCCTCGCGAGCCGCTCAAGACCTTTTCCAAACCGTTGAAAAGCACGGGCTGAAGGTAGACTTTCTGATTAATAATGCCGGGCTATTGCACAACGGCTTTTTTACCCAGCTCGATCTTGCCGCGCAAGAAAAAATGATCGCTGTGAATGTACTCGCGCTGACCTCGCTGACCCATCTCTTTGCCAATCAAATGGCGGCCGGCAATGGCGGTCATATTTTAAATGTCGCCTCCCTCGCTGCCTGGACACCGATCCCCAACCAAAACGTCTATGCCGCCAGCAAAGCCTATGTGCTCTCTTTCAGCCAGGCATTGCACGACGAGCTCAACGCGGCCTGCTCTGGCGTCACCGTGACGGCGCTCTGCCCTGGCTATACGGCGACGAAAATGATGGATAACCCAGATCAAGGTGGCAAGTTAATGGTTCCGGCAAACCTTTTGCAATCCGCCGCAGAGGTTGCCCAACAGGGTATTGATGCCTGTCTTGCTGGCCGTCCGACGATTGTTACCGGGCTGGCCAATCGTATCACCGTCGCCATTACCCGCCTGTTCTCGAGAATGACTCTGGCAAAAATTGCCGGGCGTTATTACCGCAGTAACATGCAGTAGTTTTATCGCCATAATAATAAGAAGAGATAACGATGGATCCACAGATACCCAATAGAGTGATGATTACCGGTGCCAATGGTTTTATTGGCAACAGCCTGATGCGCCACTATCAGCAACAGGGAATCGAGGTCGTCGGTGTCGACCTGCACGGCGACGGTGAGACGGTTATTCAGGGCGATATTGCCCAACCCGACAGCATTGCACACTTGCTCGACCAGTGTGATGTGATTGTCCACACCGCGGCACTGGTCTCCAATGCTCTCGGCGATGCCGATATGTGGCGCGTTAATGTGCAGGCAACCGCCAATCTGATAGCCGCCGCCGAAAAACATAAGGTCCGACGCTTTGTACAAATCTCATCGATTGTTGCCTATGGCAATGCCGCTGCGGGTGAGTTGACGGAAGACCATCCGGTGCACGCCGATGGCGGCAGCTATGTGTTGACCAAGCTGGCGTCTGAACACACGGTGCTGGCGGCTCAGGCAAGGGGATCGATTGAAGTAGTGATTGTGCGCCCAGGCGATGTCTATGGGCCCGGCAGTCGACCCTGGCTGATTTTGCCACTCGAGGCTATCCACAAAGGTCAGTTTATGCTGCCTGAGAAGGGTCTAGGATTCTTTCGCCCAATCTATATCGACGACCTGATTCGTGGTATCGCGCTTGCCGTTTCGAGCCCCGAAGCCAGCGGTGAAATATTCAATCTCTCCTGCCAGGGTTATATCACCAGTCAAGAATTTTTTAGTCACCATTACAGCTGGCTGAACAAGCGCGGACCCATGCTGGTATCGACCAGAGTCGCCCTAATAGCCGCCGCCGTGGCGACTAAAATTGCCAATCTGACCGGCACAGTCAACGAAGCATCGACGGCAACGGTTGCTCAGTTATCGACCAAGAGCTGGTTCAGCATTGCTAAAGCGCAGCGTATTCTCGGCTGGACACCGGAGGTCTCTTTTGAAGAGGGCATGCAGCGCTCAAAACAATGGGCAGCCGACCAGGGACTGTTAACAAAATAATCACTCTTTGAGATTGGCTGCCTCAGCTGCGCGGTAAGAGCCGGCCGTCTCTCCAGTCCACTGCTTAAAGCTGCGATAAAAAGAGCGTGCCTCGGCATAACCCAGCTCATAGGCAATATTTTCCAACGTCAGCTGGGTATTTTTTAAAAAATACATGGCCAGTTCATAGCGCAGCTCATTGAGTACATCCTTGTAATGGGTCCCCTCATCACTCAGTTTGCGCTGCAATGTGCGACTGCTAATACCGAGTTTTTCAGCAATCATTTCACTTGAGGGCGGTTGCTGATTAAGCATCAAGCGGAGGATATTTTTGACCTGATCAGTAGTGCGCTGACTTTGATCGAGCCCGGCCAATAGTTTAGTGGCGTGGGCCAGCAACATCTCCAGTAGCTGTTCATTGGCCTGAGGCAGTGTCACATCGAGCATATTTTCCTGAATACGAATACCGCTGGCTGGCTGATCAAATAGCACTTCACAGGCAAAAATATCCTGATAGTCAGCAAGTCGTGCCGGATCATCTGGCGCAGAGTGCTCAAACCAGACGCTATCCCAACCATCAACATTAAGGAATTTACGCGCGTAACATACCCACGAGCCGATAACATTTTCGACCACGTGACGTTTGACCTCTGGATCACTAAAGAGACACTGCCAGCGCTGTAAGACAACACCATGAGCCACCTCGAAAGAGGTTACCCCCATATCGCCGACAATTTTTTCATAGAGCGGAATTTTTGCCTGAATCATTCTCAGGGTGGAACAGTTCATGGAAATATAACCGAGCACGCTAAACGTCGCCGGCTCTACAAAACGTGCCGCGTGCAAGCCAAAACAGGGATCATTACTGGCCGGAATCAACAGTGTTAAAAACTGCTCCAGACTGGCACTGGGCAAGTGTCTATTGTTGTCATCGAGCAATTGCGAATCAATTCCCGCCTTCGCCAGCAACGGCTGATAGTCAACACCACAGGCTTCTGCGGCATTGAGATACTGCTTAATCGCAGGCACTGAGGCCAATCCACTACTGACGATTTCGTTCATCTATTGCTCCATAATCAGGCAGCTGGCGTAAATGGAGATTCATCTGTCGTTGCCTGACAGTGACCGATTTTGACTGTCCTCTATTATAACGAGCGAAGCTCCGTATCAACAACACACTATAATAATAAGGTAATTGCTATGCGTCTTTGGAATGGCTGGGGAAACGAAAACAGCGAGCTGCTGATGGAACTGAACAGCGGTTTGCGCAACCTGCTGCAAGCGCTGGTGGGTCCCGCTACGCCCTTAGCTGAAGCCACTCTGGCGCAGGTTGTCGCCAAGGTTCCCGATTCCAGAGCCCCTGCCCACCCGCTGATCACCAGCGACGCTGAAATCCGTGTGCGTCACGCTCGTGGCCAGAGTCTGCCTGACTGGCTGGCCATGCACAGTGGCGATGTCGACAGCTTTCCAGACGCCGTGGCGTTCCCTGAGTCCGCTGAGCAGGTGCGTGAACTGCTCTGCTATGCCAGAGACAATGCAATCGATGTCATTCCCTATGGTGGCGGCACCTCGGTGGTCGGTCATATCAATCCCGCACTCAGCGCGCGCCCCATATTGACCATTGATATGAGCGCAATGAACACATTGATCCACCTAGACCGCGACAGTCAGTTGGCCACCTTTGGTGCTGGCACGCCGGGCCCTGAGATCGAAGCGCAGCTGCAAAAAGAGGGTTATACCCTCGGTCATTTTCCACAATCCTGGGAGCTTTCAACGGTGGGTGGTTGGGTCGCCAGTCGCTCCAGCGGCCAGCAGTCCCTACACTATGGTCGAATCGAAAATATGTTTGCCGGTGGCTCGATTGAAACGCTGGCTGGCACGCTCGAGATACCGACTATCCCCGCCTCCTCTGCTGGTCCTGATATTCGCGAAATGATTCTCGGCTCTGAAGGCCGCATGGGGATTATCACCGAGGTCGTGGTCAGAGTAACACCACTGCCCGAGCTTGAGTCTTTTCAGGTGGTCTTCTTCCCCTCTTGGGAAATCGGCTTAACGGCAGCCAGAGAGTTAATTCAACAACGTATTGCGCTGTCCATGGTGCGCCTCAGCAATCCACTGGAAACCACCAGCTTGTTGTATATGGGCGCCGGTGAAGATGCCAGTGGTGTGGTCGCTCTGGAAACGGCTCTAGCCGAAAAAGGTATTGGCGCCGGCAAGGTAATGATGACCTTTGGTGTCACCGGTTCAGCGCAACACTGCACCTTTGCCAAGAAAATGGCACTCGATCATTGCGCCAGTCTTGGCGGCGTTGCCGATCAGGCTGGCTTGGGTGATAACTGGGCCCATGGCCGTTTTCGTGCGCCCTATCTGCGCGACCCGCTTGGCAGTGCCGGCTATGCCGTCGACACGATGGAAACCGCCGTTGATTGGTCCAAAGTGCCGCAGGCCGTGGACAATATCGAGTCGGCCATCCGCAGTGCACTCGCCGATGAGGGCGAACAGGTCCACGCCTACACGCATCTCAGCCATGTCTATGGTCAGGGGTCCAGCATCTACACAACGTATCTGTTCCGTCTCGGTAATAGCTATCAACAGGCATTGCAGCGCTGGGAAAAACTTAAGTCTGCAGGGGCTAACCAGATTGTCGCCAGCGGCGGCACCATTAGTCATCAGCACGGAGTCGGGCGTGATCATCGCGATTATCTGGGCGCCGAGAAAGGCGCTCTGGGTTTGGCGGCGATCCATTCAGTGTGCCAGCTGTTCGATCCCAATGGCCAAATGAATCCCGGCAAACTGCTACCCGACGAGCACTAATACAATGTCTGAAAAAGTGACGCCTTTATTTACCCGGCGCGACAAGCTGCTCGCCGAGATGCGCTCTGGCGACGCTCTCGACTGGGATCTGATTATTGTTGGCGGCGGGATCACCGGCGCCGGTATTTTGCGCGAAGCGACGCGGCGTGGTTATCGTGCGCTATTGCTTGAGCAGGGTGATTTTTCCTCCGGCACCTCGAGCCGCTCATCAAAAATGATTCATGGCGGACTGCGCTATCTCGCTGCCGGTGATCTCAAGCTGACCAAAGAGAGCGTAACCGAACGCGAGCGCCTGCTTAATGAAGCACCAGGCCTAGTCGAGCGGATACATTTTTATTTCTCCATCAGCAAAGGCTTGTTTCCTGGCCGCTGGGCGATGGCGGTTATTTTAACGATCTATGATTTTATCGCCGGTATCCGCGACCATCGCTACTTCAATAATCGTCGTCTCGGGCAAAAATTCCCCGGCCTACAACTGGCTCATCTCAACGGTGCCACCGCCTACAGTGACGCGATGGTTGATGATTCACGATTAGTGCTGCGGGTTCTGCAAGAAAGTATCGACGACGGCGGCACGGCCATCAACTACAGCAAAGTCACTAAACTGCTGCTCCATGGCAAGCAGGTCGAGGGGGTTGTGTTAAACGACCCAGACAGTGGCGACGGCATCAACCTGCGCGCGCCGGTAGTGATTAATGCCACCGGTGCCTGGGCGGATCGTCTGCGCAATCAGGTCAATGTTGAAAAACGCATTCGTCCTCTGCGCGGCAGTCATCTTATTATTCCCCATCACCTGATGCCGGTAACCGACGTACTGACATCCCTGCACCCCGACGATAAGCGCGGAGTCTATATCTACCCCTGGGAAGGCACCACAGTGATCGGCACCACCGATCTCGACCATGCTGATGATCTGGATATTGAGGCCAGTATCAGCGCGGCCGAGGTAGACTATCTGCTTCGAGCCTTTAATGTTCAGTTTCCCGATCAAGCCATAAGCCGCGAGAATATTATTTCGACCTGGGCTGGGGTGCGACCGGTGATTGGCTCCGAGGCGTCAAAAGACCCCTCTCGCGAGCGCCGCGATCATGCGGTCTGGTCAGACAATGGATTGATTACGGTCAGTGGCGGCAAGCTCACTACGTTTAGATTGATCGCATTGGACGCTCTAGCCGCGGCTCGTGACCATTTACCAGATCCACAACCGTTTGCCGACGAGCGAGTATTTAATGCTCCAGATACGCTCGCCAAGGACCTTGTTGCTGATGACCCTGTCTGGGCTCAACGCCTACTCGGACGCTATGGGTTGCAGGCCAAACCGATGTTCGATAGTGCACCCGCCGCAGAGCGAGAGCGCATTCAGGGTACCGATTTTTGTCTCGCAGAATGTCGCTGGGCGGCGCGCCATGAGGCAGTTGCCCATCTCGATGACTTGCTCCTGCGGCGCACCCGTTTGGGCATGCTACTGACCGATGGCGGCAGCGAATTATTTCCCGCGTTAGAGTCGATCTGTCGTGCAGAACTGGGCTGGGATAGCGCGCACTGGCAGCAAGAAGTGAGTCGCTATCTGAGTATCTGGCAGCGCTTTTATAGTTTACCCAGAGAAGACCATCGCACCACTCACATTGCAAAATAAAAATAAAGCGTAGGTTGCCATGCACTCCACAGTAAAGAAGCCAGAGTATTTACTCTCTATCGATAACGGCACGCAAAGTGTTCGCGCGATGATTTTTGACCAAAATGGTCAACTGGTGGCCAAAAGCAAGGTCGACATCGAGCCTTATTTTTCCACTGAACCGGGTTGGGCAGAACAGCATGCAGACTATTTTTGGCAGTCACTCTGCCAGGCCTGCCATCTGCTCTGGGAGCAACTAGAAATACCGCGCGAGTCGATTAAAGCGCTGTCTGTCACCACTCAGCGTGCCACTGTGGTGCCCATGGCCGCTGATGGCCAACCGCTGCGCGCTGCGATCAGCTGGCTAGATCAGCGCCAGGTCGACAGCAAGCCCGAGCTTGGCGCAGTCGAATCACTATTGATGCGTGCAGTCGGAGCCAAAGACGCCGTGGATTCCTTTCACGCACAGGCCGAAGTCAACTGGATCGCGCAAAACCAACCTGAGGTCTGGCAGCAAGTTGACAAACTGTTGCTGCTCTCGGGCTATCACAATTACAAACTCACCGGCGACTATAGAGATTCCATTGCCAGTCAGGTCGGTTATGTGCCATTTGATTTCGAACAGTTGCAATGGGCTGGCGACAAAGATTGGAAATGGCGTGCACTCGCGGGTATGACGCGTGACATGCTACCGGAATTGGTCGAAGCCGGAGGACTACTTGGCCATATTAGCGCTCAGGCAGCAGCCGAGACCGGCATTGCTGAGGGATTACCACTGATTGCCTGCGGTTCTGACAAGGCCTGCGAAGTGCTCGGCACGGGCTGTCTCGATAGCAATACCGGTAGTCTTAGCTATGGCACCACCGCCACGTTTAATATCACCAGCGACAAATACCTTGAGGCGATCCCCTACCACCCGGCCTATCCCGGCGTGATTCCCGGCAGTTTTAATATTGAGATGATGGTGCCACGCGGCTACTGGATGGTGAGCTGGTTTAAACAGCAGTTTGGGCTTCAGGAGCAGTCGGCTGCACAGCAACAGGGAGTCAGCCCCGAATCACTGTTCGATCAGCTACTAGAACAGGTTCCCGCTGGCTCGATGGGGCTGACCTTACAGCCCTACTGGGGCGCTGGTGCAGACAATGAGGGTCCAGAAGCCAAGGGCGCGATTATCGGCTTTGGCGATGTGCATACCCGCGCGCACCTCTATCGAGCCATTATTGAAGGACTGACCTATGCCCTGCGGGCCGGCAAAGAGCGCGTCGAGAAGCGCAGCGGCCAGCCGATTACCCGACTGCTGGTATCGGGCGGTGGCTCCCAGAGTGACCAAATTATGCAGATTACCGCGGATGTTTTTGGTATGCCGGTGCAGCGACCACACACCTATGAGACCTCTGCGCTAGGTGCTGCGATTGCCGCAGCCGTCGGCTGCGGGATGTACCCTGACTTTGCCAGCGCGGCGGCCAGCATGACCCACGCCGGCGATCGCTTTGAACCGATTGTCGCCAATCAAAAAATTTACAACCAGCTCTATACTCAGGTCTACCGCAAAATGTACCACGCGCTTAAACCCAGCTATCGCGCCATTAGAGCGGTTATCGGCTACCCCGCTTAGCCACTAATCAGCCTGCGATAACAGCTTCCAGCGCGTTTTCAAGGTCGGGGTATTGGAAGGTGAACTCAGTCGCCAATAACTTGTTAGGCAGGACATATTGGCCCTGTAATAACAGTTCCTCGCCCATCTCACCGAACAGTATTTTGACCATAAACGCCGGCATCGGCAGCACCGCTGGCCGCTTCAGGACTGAACCCAGGGCGGTGCTAAACTGAGCATTAGACACTGGGTTTGGCGCCGTCGAATTGACCGCGCCAACCATTTCAGGATTGTTAATGCAGTGGACAATTACCGCCACCATATCGTCGACATGAATCCAAGACATCCCCTGCCTGCCACTGCCGATGGGGCCGCCAAGCGCCATCTTAAACGGCGGTAACATACGTGCCAGAGCACCCTCTTCTCCCAGAACAATACCGGTGCGTAGATAACAGACACGGCAACCGAGCGTTTCAAATCGCTTGGCGCTCTGCTCCCAGGCGTGACACAGCTGATGAGAGAAGCCGTCGACGGCGCTAGAATTCTCATCAACTGGCTGATTTCCCGGTCCGTAGTAGCCAATGGCCGAGCCGCTGATCATCACCTTGGGCCTGTGCTCGCGCGCGGCAAAAAAATCATACAGTTGGTCGGTGAGAGTGACCCTGCTCTCATAGAAGCGCTGCTTGCGACGCCGGGTCCAACGTCCAGCTGCAAGAGGTTCGCCAGCCAGGTTGACAATAATATCTGGCGCGTAATCATCCTCCAACTCATTGAGCTGGGTAATCAGGCGCACCGACACTGGCAATCGCGCTGCTGCAGCGTCGGGCTTACGTGTCAAAACACAGAGCTGAAAACCCAATTTCTCCGCGTGATTGCAAAAGTGCTGCCCAATAAAGCCACTGCCACCGGTTAAAAAAATTGAGTTCATAGAATTGAGATCATCGTTATGCTTGCCCGCGTGAAGAGATAAAGAGACGCTAAAAGAAGCGCTGAGTGCCCACCCTACAAAATCCTGCTAGCAGCCGCAATCTTTCCTTTGCTCAGAGCACTTTGAGTTGCTAATATCTTGCGTCTGGTGATGTAGCTAGTTCAATCTACATCTAAACTCCCTAACTCTTTATCCGGTCTTCAAGGCATCACCATGAGTCGTGCTCATCAGGTTTTAGCATCTAATAACGATTTACCCATTCGCAGCAATCAGCCGGTACACAGTGGCAAAGTGCGCTCTGTCTACTGGCTAACTGAAGCTGATAGCCGGCGCCTAATCGCCGAAAAAGGCTACGATGTCGCCGCCGATACGCCGCTGGCTATTATGGTGATCAGCGACCGAATCTCTGCTTTTGAATGTATCTGGAAGGGCCAGGGCGGTATGGACGGCGTGCCCGGCAAAGGCGCTGCGCTGAATGCTATCTCTAACCACTGGTTTAAATTGTTTCGTGAACAGGGTCTGGCTGACAGCCATATCTTAGATATTCCCCATCCGCTGGTATGGATCGTGCAAAAAGCCAGACCAGTGATGATCGAGGCTATCTGTCGTCACTATATCACCGGCTCAATGTGGCGCGCCTATAGCCAAGGCGAGCGCAATTTCTGCGGTATCGAACTGCCCGATGGCTTAGAAAAAGATCAACGTCTGCCTGAACTGCTGATTACACCCTCTACCAAAGGTATCCTCAAAGGTATTCCCGGTGTGCCGGAAGCGGATGATGTCAATGTCTCCCGCGCCGATATTGAAAACAACTATGCCAGCTTCAAGTTCCGTAACAGCGAGGACATCACTGTCTATGAAAAATTGCTCAGCGAAGGCTTTGCCGTTATCAGTGATGCATTGGCAGCCATTGGGCAAATTTTTGTCGACACCAAATTTGAGTTTGGCTATGTCACTGACAAACGGGGCGATGAAAAACTGATTTATATGGATGAAGTTGGCACCCCCGATTCATCGCGCATCTGGGATGCCGCGAGCTATGCCAACGGCGAAATTGTCGAAAACTCCAAAGAGGGATTCCGCCAGCTGTTGCTCAACTATTTTCCCGACCCCGATATTCTGTTAGATAAAAACCGTATGCCTGAGCGCACTGCACTGGCGCGTGATACTGAGTTACCGCAAGCTGTAATGATGGCGGTTTCCGACACTTATACTGGCATCGCGGAAAAGATCACCGGCCAAAAAGTCACCCTGTCAGAAGACCCCAAAGCAGAGATTATTGCCATTCTCGCCGAGCAGTATAATTTGATTAAGTGACCTGATTGATCACCTCAGAACAGTCTTAACACTCGACAATATTAACTGGCACCTCAAGGACATGAGTTGCCAGCCCCCCTCTAGAAGTCTCCTTGTAGCGTACGTGCATATCCTGCCCAGTCTTACGCATCGTTTGAATTACCTTATCCAGCGAAACAAAGTGCACGCCATCACCACGCAATGCGATGCGAGCCGCGTGAATCGCCTTGACCGAGCCCATTGCATTGCGCTCGATACAGGGTACCTGTACCAAACCGCCAATCGGATCGCAGGTAAGACCTAAATTGTGCTCCATGCCGATCTCGGCAGCGTTTTCTACCTGGGCTGGCGTACCCCCCATCACTTCAGCCAGTGCCCCCGCCGCCATTGAGCACGCCGAACCCACCTCGCCCTGACAGCCGACCTCGGCGCCACTTATCGACGCATTCTTTTTGTAGAGCATGCCAATAGCGGCCGCGGTGAGTAAAAATTTCACTACTCCCTCAGCCGTCGCAGTGGGGACAAAGCGCATATAGTAGTGCAACACTGCAGGGATAATACCTGCCGCGCCATTGGTCGGCGCTGTCACTATACGTCCACCAGCGGCATTCTCTTCATTCACCGCCAGTGCATAGAGCGTCACCCAATCGAGGACCGAGAGTGGATCGGACATCGCGGCTTCAGGACGACTCAATAACTGTTGGTGCAACTCTCTGGCTCTTCGCCGCACATTTAAACCACCGGGAAGAATACCGCCATTATTCATTCCGTTGGCGACACAGGATTGCATAACCGACCATAGGTTTAACAAACCCTCGCGCACTTGCTGCTCAGTGCGCCAGGTTTTTTCATTCTCCATCATCAGCTGTGAAATACTCATTTGGTGCTGTTCGCAGAGTGTCAGCAGTTCGCTGGCAGAATCAAAAGGATAGGCAACCGAGCTGCTATCTTCGATCAGACAGTCCTGCTCAGCGGCACTCTCATCGACAACAAAACCACCTCCCACTGAGTAGTAATTCTTGCGACTAATGACCTCTGAGTTGTTATTAAAGGCCGTAAAAATCATTCCATTAGAGTGAAATGGCAGTGTCTTTTTGCGATGTAAAAGCACGTCAGTCTCGACATTAAAAGCAATAGACCGGCTATCGGACTGCGTGGCTAAAAGTGTGATTGACCCACCCTCTCGAATCGCGGTGACGCGCTCGGCTATGCTTGGAACATCGACGGATTCGGGCTGCTCCCCCTCAAGCCCCAGCAACACCGCTTTGGCCGTGCCGTGACCTTTTCCGGTAGCGCCAAGCGAACCGTACATCTCCGCCTGGACTCGCATCACATCATGCAGCAGACCACTGTCGTAGAGCGATTCAACGAACAGACGCGCCGCGCGCATCGGGCCAACCGTATGTGAACTTGACGGTCCAATACCAACGCTAAATAGATCAAATGTGCTAATCGCCATAATTGAGAAAAACCCTCCGCTGTTTGACTGTGTTATACAATTATCTGCTCCATGACTATAGCCTCATTATTTGGGCTGATAGCACTTTAGTGTAAAATTGTTCAACGCTTGCCAGATGCTTACCTGCGACGCCCCGATACCTGATTGATCAAATTCTACGTTGATTTGATTTCACAGCTTCACTGGGTGTAGGATCAAGAAAAATAATAATTATAAAGTCGACAAAAATAATGAAAACCTATCAGCTAGACCACCCAGACTTGGGCCCGATTTCCTATTCAGATAAAAAACGTTACCTGTGGATAACCTCATGTTTGATGCCGGCCTTCCCGCTGATGGGCGTTTTCTTTTATGAGCGCACCGGTGCCGAATGGATGCTCGCCCTGCCGTTGATGATCAACTATCTGATTCTGCCAGCTCTCGATTGGTTGATTGGCAGCGACGCAAACAATCCTCCGGAAGAGCTCGTTCCGCAGCTTGAAGCGGACCACTATTACCGTATTCTCACCTGTCTCACCGTACCCATGCACTTTGTGGTGCTCATTGCACTAGCCTACGTCGTTGGCACCAATGATCTCAGCCCTTGGTCAATACTGGTCACGGCAATTATTGCCGGGGGCTACAGTGGTCTCGGCATTAACACGGCCCATGAGTTAGGGCACAAGCAGACAGCGATTGAGCAATTTATGGCTAAGCTGGCACTGGCTGTGCCGGCTTATGGGCATTTCTGCGTTGAACATAACCGTGGGCATCATGTACTGGTGGCAACAGCGGATGATCCTGCGAGCTCGCGCATGGGCGAATCCATTTATGCCTTTGTGCTGCGAGAGATTCCGGGCACTATGGTGCGTGGCTGGAATCTTGAAAAATCCAGACTCAACAAAAAGGGGGTTAGCACCTGGTCGATAAACAATGAAATTTTACAATCCTATTTAATTAGTCTGATTTTACAAGGTAGCCTGATTTACCTGTTTGGCTGGGTGATGTTGCCGTTTCTGGCGATTCATAATGTCTGGGCCTGGTTCCAGCTCACCTCGGCCAACTATATCGAGCACTACGGTCTGCTGCGCACACGTCAGGAAAACGGTCGCTATGAACGCTGTCAACCACACCATTCCTGGAATGCGAATTATATTATGAGCAACCTGGCACTGTTCCATCTGCAGCGCCACTCTGATCATCACGCCAACCCCGTGCGCCGCTATCAAAGTCTTCGCAACTTCAAGGATATCCCCGAGCTGCCCAATGGTTACTACGGCATGTACCTACTCGCCTATATTCCTTGGCTCTGGTATCGCGTTATGGATAAGCGCGTTCTCGCGTTACCCCATATTCAGGGTGACCTTGCCAAGGTCAATATATGCCCAAGCCGACGCGAGGCGATTCACCAACGCTATGGTCAAGAGCACCTAACTACTTA
>JAFMBY010000138.1 GCA_017858135.1 Porticoccaceae bacterium
TAGAGCACGCCCGCCAGCACAATACCTATGCCCCCAAGCAGATAGAAACAGTTGCGCCAGCCAAGCATCGGGCCGAGCACACCGGCGACAATAAAAGCCCCGCCGGCTCCCAATGGAACACCTAAATAGTACAGCCCCGCCGCCGTGCCGCGCTGGCGCTGCGGGAATAGATCAGAAATCATCGACATGGATGAAGGGGTCATGGTGGACTCGCCTACACCGATAAACAGTCGCGCCAGACCAATCTGCAAGAACGTTTTTGTCGCCCCGGAGACAGCCGTCAGCACACTCCACAGCAGCAGGCCCGCAGCGATCAGTCGGGGCCGATGCAACCGATCCGCCAAGGCGCCCATAAACAGGCCCATGATGGCGTAGAAAAAAACAAAGATAAAACCAGTCAGGGCACCGAACTGTGAGTCAGTCAAATTTAGGTCAGCAATAATTTGCGGCCCAAAGCTGGCGATCAGAGTTCGGTCGATCATATTGAGAATGTTGAGCAGGGTAAGAAACAGCAGAATAGCCATTGCTCTCGGTGACGCTTTTGTCTGATCCATATTTGTTCTTCTTATTGTTATTAACCGCGCAGCTTAGTGTTGCTAGCGGTGCAAGGATATCGTTGAATACAAAACACGTCCTGCAGTTCGGGCACGATCCGATCGAAGCGACCGCGACCGAGCTCCTCGCCCTGACGCACAATTATGATTGGGTTAGACGACGTCATGGAGATTACGCTTTAGCATTATTATTGGCGCCGAGTTTAATCTATTAACGGGAAAAATGTCATTATCCATAGAGCGTTCGAAGCGCCCTAGCAGGCAGTCACCTTTGCCGCTGGCTTAAAGCCCCATGCAGAAACACGAACCGACATTCAAGATGGTTCAAAATACCGCTAGATGTCACAGTACTCTTAGCCTAAGGTGCCAACTAGTTAGTTGATCACGCCAATTACTGAGGTCTGTGATGCGCGCTAACATTGTGTATTTTTTGCTCGCTGCGTGCTCGCCTGCATGGCTCTTAACGACGGTTGATTATATTTTGACATCGATTATGTCTTGATTTATCAGTGAGACATTTTTAAAGTGCTCTTGCAATTGAATAGTTCGAGCTAACAATTTAGCTCTTTTAAAACGTTAATAATGGGGAGAACAATATGTCTTTGGATGCTGTAGTAGCAGGCTTAAAAGAGAAGGTTGGGGAAGATTGCGGCTTAGGTGCGATTCTTAAATTCGATTTTGGTGATGACGGCATTCTGGTTCTCGATGCTAAGCAAGTTCCCAATGTTATCAGTGAAGGCGATGCCGATGCCCAGTGCACCATGGTAATCAGCCTGGAAAACTTTATGGAAATGGCCGAAGGCAAGCTCGATGGCACCATGGCATTTATGTCTGGCAAGCTGAAGATTCAAGGTGATATGGGTATTGCCATGAAGCTTGGACCAATGCTCGCCTAAACATAGATGCCCTGCTTTTTGCTGGCATAAAAAATACCCCGCGACAGCAAAGTCAGCGGGGTATTTTTTTACCTGCGATAAAACTAAAGGCCGTACTGACGCGCCGCCAGATCACGCATAATCTCTTCAGAACCCCCGCCAATTGCATTCACTCGAACTTCCCGGTAGATACGTTCGACGCGGTTGCCACGCATATAACCGATACCGCCAAGAATCTGCATCGCCTCACGAGCACAGAACTCCATGGTCTGACTGCACTGCACTTTTAACAGCGCAATATCACCAGCACTTTCGCGACCGGCTTCGACTTCCGCGCAGACATGATTGAGATAGGCCTGAGTTGCGTTAATGCGCTGCTTCATGTCGGCGACTTTGTGACGAATCACCTGATGCTCTGCGAGACGCTGACCAAAGGTCTTACGCTCCCTCGCCCAAACCACTGCGTCCTCGAGGCAAACCCGCGAATAGGCTTCCATCGCCGCCGACATGGCCAGGCGCTCGGCATTAAAGTTATTCATAATGACACTGAACCCCTTATTTTCCTGACCGATCAGATTGCCCGCCGGCACGCGCACGTTATCGAAATAAATGGTTGCCGTATCCGAACACCACCAGCCTTGCTTTTTATCCAGCGCAGTCCGTGACACGCCGTCTAAATCCGCAGAAATTAGCAACGCCGAGACCCCGCCAGCGCCCTCTCCTCCAGTGCGCACGGCAGTGGTAAACCAATTGGCATTCATGCCGCCAGTGATATAGGTTTTCGAACCGTTAACGACATAGTGATCGCCATCCAGTCTTGCAGTAGTGGTTAAATGCGCCACATCAGAACCCGCACCGGGCTCAGTAATCGCCAGAGAAATACGCTTAGTGCCCGCCAGGACCTGTGGTGCCACGTCTTGCTTAATAGCATCACTGGCAAAATTAATCACCGGTGGCAGCCCGATACTATGAACCATTAATGTCGCACTAATACCGCCGACAGCGATACGGGCCATCTCCTCATTAAGGATGTTTTTATGCCAGATGTCGATTCCCTCCGAGACACCACCAAACTCTTCGGCATAGCCGAGACCGAGAATGCCAACCGCTGCCGACTTCGGCCACAGCTCGTCCGGAATAGCACCGTCCTCATCCCACTGCTCAGCAAAGGGAATCACCTCACGATCAAAAAAGCGACGCAGCTGAGCACGCCATTCGTGGTGCTCCGCAGTTAAGTTACTGTTATGCAACCGCGCACTATCAAAATCGAGAGCCATTAGATTTTCCCACTAGTGAAGATTTATTGTTTTGGATACTGCGATAGTAGGCAGCTGGCTGTTTATCGACAAGCGAATCAATGCCATAGTTTTTGGAATCAATGCCAACTGGCTTCGGTCACTCTGAACG
>JAFMBY010000056.1 GCA_017858135.1 Porticoccaceae bacterium
TTGATCTGGCCGAGATTAAAGAGCCAATCGTCTGCTGCCCGAATGACCCAGATGATGCCAAACTGCTGTCAGACGTGGCTGGCGACAAGGTAGACGAAGTCTTTATTGGCTCATGTATGACCAACATTGGTCACTTCCGCGCCGCAGGTAAACTGCTCGACGAAGCCGGCTCAGTGGATTCCAGATTCTGGATCTGCCCACCGACTCGTATGGACGCCCACACGCTAATGGAAGAAGGCTACTACAATATCTACGGCAAAGTCGGCGCCCGCACTGAAATGCCCGGCTGTTCACTGTGCATGGGTAACCAGGCACGGGTACTAGCTGGCGCAACCGTGCTGTCGACCTCGACCCGTAACTTCCCTAACCGTTTAGGTGATGGTGCTAATGTCTACCTGACCAGTGCTGAGCTTGCTTCAGTCGGTGGTATCTTGGGTCGGCTGCCAACACCGGCTGAGTATATGGAATATGCCAGCAAGATTGATTCGATGTCAGATGAGATTTATCGCTATATGAACTTCGATCAGATTGAGTCGTTCCAGAAGTCGGCTGAGGAAGGCAAGCTGATTGCGGCGAAGCAGATTGTCGAAGTTAGCTAAATCGGCTTTCAAGCTTCAATAAAAAAACCCCGCTTTTGCGGGGTTTTTTTATTGTCGATACAATCGACACGTCAAGACCATATGTTTATATGGACTTCCCAGACTTTGCTAGACACTCAAAAGAGTTAAAATGTAACTCAAAGAGAGGGTCATATCATGGCTAAAAAAATTCAAAGCACAGACAAAAACTGGGACAGCGGCGCACTGGGGCAATCTGAAGAACATGCCGTGCCTTCAAGTAGCACGGAACACAAATTGAATGAAGCGATGGCAATGCAATCAATTTCTATTCGTCTCGATAAATCGCTAATTGAAGACCTCAAACTCATCGCAGATATCAATGGCTTAGGTTATCAGCCTCTAATAAGGCGAGTCCTTCACCGATTTACCAACAGTGAAATGAAAAAACTGGTGACTGAAAATGCATTTGTTAAAGAAGCACCATAAAAAGGATCTGATTGACGATGATAATGATAGGCAATGTGCTTAGCCATAGAGTATGCGCCTAGGAATAAAGCGAGAAGCCTCAGGGAGATAGCTCTTCGCTCAGGATGATAGCCTGGGTGGTCAGAACGACGGCTTGGCGCTACTGCGATAAGACGTTGCTAACCTGCCTACTGCGCCTTCGCATAGCGGCAAATTATCTCAATAAAATCGGCACCATATTTTTCCAACTTGCTATCGCCCACTCCGGTGAGGGTTAACAACTCCGATCCCGACATGGGCATCACATCCAACATTTCTTTCAATGTCGCATCGTGGAAAATTACGTAGGGCGGCACATTGTGTTCTTCAGCAAGATACTTCCGGCACTCTCGTAACTCTTCCCACAGTTCTTGATCTTCGGGCGCAATCTGCAGCTTGGCCGCTGACTTTTTACCAGCACCTTTAGAGCCTTTCAGGGACGGCGCCTTCACTTCTTCTTTGCGCAGGTGTAACGATTGCTCGCCTTTTAGAACAGGCCGACAGAGATCGGTCAGTTGCAGTGCGCTGTAACCTTCAAGATCCACACGTAATAAACCGCGCACGACTAGCTGACGAATCACTGAGCGCCACTGCGCTTCATGGGTATCGCTGCCAATACCGAAGGTACTTAATTGCTGGTGCTGATGCTGCACGACCTTCTCGGTTTCTTTGCCCTGCAACACATCCATCACATGCACCAGACCAAAGCGCTGACCGGTGCGATAGACGCAGGACAGGACCTTTTGTGCGGCTTCGGTGGCGTCCCAGGTTTCTGGCGGCAGTTGGCAGTTATCGCAGTTGCCGCATTGATTGGGGGCCTCGTCGGCGAAGTAACTCAGCAACACTTTGCGGCGACAGCTGGTGACTTCGCAGAGTCCTAACATGGCGTCGAGCTTGTGGCGCTCGGCGCGCTTAAATTGTTCTGAGCCATCCGAGCCCTGAGCCATCTGTTGCAGGCGCACAACATCTTGCAGGCCATAGACCATCCAGGCATCGGCGGGCTGACCATCGCGCCCTGCTCTGCCGGTTTCCTGATAATAGGCTTCGATGCTTTTCGGTAGGTCGAGATGCGCGACAAAACGCACATCGGGTTTGTCGATACCCATACCAAAGGCGATAGTCGCGACAATAATGACGCCATCTTCGCGCAGAAATCGATTCTGGTGGGTGTGTCTCAGCTGCGAGGGTAAGCCGGCATGATAGGGCAAGGCATTGAAGCCCTGCTGGGTCAGCCATTCAGCGGTGTCTTCAACTTTTTTACGGGACAGACAGTAGACAATGCCCGCTTCGCTTTTGCGCTGTTGTAAAAAAGCTAACAGCTGTTTTTTTGGAGTGGTTTTGTTGGCGATGGCATAGCGAATATTGGGTCGGTCAAAGCCGCTGATATAGGCCTTGGCGCCGGTCAGGGAGAGTCGCTCAATAATCTCTTTGCGGGTGCGAATATCCGCCGTGGCGGTGAGTGCGATGCGCGGTATCGACGGGAAGCGCTCGGCGAGTAAACTAAGGGACAGGTAGTCTGATCGAAAGTCATGCCCCCATTGGGAGACACAGTGGGCTTCATCGATGGCAAAAAGTGCCAATCGGCAGCGCCCCAACATATCCAGAACATAGGGCTGAATAAGCCTTTCTGGGGCGACATAGAGCAGGTCCAACTGCCCTGCCATCAGCTGCTGCTCAATATCACTCTGTTCGCTGCGGGACAGACTGGAGTTTAAAAATGCTGCTTTGACCCCCAGCTGCTGCATGGCTCCGACCTGGTCGTGCATCAGCGCGATTAGCGGCGAGATGATAACTCCAACACCCTCTCGCAGCAGGGAGGGGATCTGATAGCAAAGTGATTTACCACCGCCGGTAGGCATTAATACCAGTGCATTATGACCCTCAGTGACATGGTCGATAATGTCCGCCTGATGACCACGAAAGCTGTCGTAGCCATATAGGTGGTTTAAAATCTCTAGTGCATTTTGCGTCATGAAGTTCTTACTATTAATGTTGAACCGGAGCCTATTGAAAGCGGGCTTAGGGACATTGGAGATGGGCCCCGATTGTATAGAGCCAACTGCGCTGTGGCCACCAACCATTACGAGTCTAGTGTGACGAACAATCGACAAAAAAGGGCCTGCACTAGCAGACCCTTTTAATCTCTAAAACCAGCCTTCGCCAGCATGACTCAACGACCTTAAGCCATCGACAAAATCACTTTACCTTTGGCGCGACGCTCCGTTATCGAAGCAAATGCCGCTTTGTAATCATCCAGCGGATAGACTTCGGTAACCAGCGGTGAGAACGTGCCGCTGTCGACCATGTCAATCAACTCCTGAAAGTTTTGTCGCGACTCAAGCGGGAATCTTGCGGCCCAGGCACCCCAGAATACGCCAACCATCGACGCCCCTTTGAGCAATGCGAGATTCAGCGGTATGGCTGGAATCGGACCCGAGGCAAAACCAATCACCAAAAATCGACCATCCCAGGCGATCGATCGAAATGCCTGCTCAGAATAATCGCCGCCGACCGGATCGTAAACGACATCGACGCCTTTGCCGCCAGTCAGTTCTTTAACCCGTTCTTTGAGATTTTCGGTTGAGTAGTTGATACGCAGATCAGCTCCGGCTTGACAGGCAAAGTCCAGTTTGTCTTCGCTGCTGGCTGCGGCGATCACCGTGACACCCATGGCTTTGGCAATCTGAATGGTAGCAATGCCAACACCGCCTGCTGCACCCAACACCAACAGGGTTTCGCCTGGTTGAATCTTGGCGCGCTGTTTTAACGCGTAATAAGAGGTGCCATAGGTAATCGAAAAACCAGCTCCCTGCTCAAATGACATGCTCTTGCCCATTTCATAGGCCGAGTGCTCGGAGGCCACACACTGCTCCGAAAAAGCACCAATTGGCAGCGTTGAAATCACTTTGTCGCCAACTTTTCGGCTGCTGACACCCTCGCCCACTGCAGTGACAATACCCGCCACTTCGGTGCCCGGTGTAAATGGCAGCGGCGGCTTAAATTGGTACTTTCCCTGCACGGTCAGTACGTCGGGAAAATTGATACCGGCGGCCTTCACGTCGACTAAGATCTCGCCTTTACCTGGGGTTGGTGCGTCACTCTCTTGTAGAGCTAGATCGTCGGTCGACCCAAGCTCGTTGCATACTATTGCTCTCATTCTGATGTCCTAGACTATTGTTATTATTGTTTAGCTGTTAGATGCGCGACGGCTTTTTCAACAAACTTGTTGGTCTGCTGGAAACCGCCAATCAGTACCTGCTCACCCTCAGGGTTGTCGATTGCATCAATCTGCGCACGCACGTTCTCTGGCGTTTGCTGCTCTGGCGGTAGATAAATACCGTCTGTTTCATAAATGTGCGTGCGCGCATAACCGCCAGCACCAGCACATAAAATCGAGCGGTTTGGCGCGTCTGCATCACAGAGAGTTAACAGACCAGCGGTGACCGCTTCTACCGTCATAATCTCAGACTGCTGTTCTGTAACCAGCCCCTCCAACATACGCGTACCGGCTGTTGGCGAGAGGCAATTGACCTTAATGTTGTACTTGTCGCCTTCGATAACCAGGGTATTCATCAAGCCAACCACGGCCATTTTCGCGGCACCGTAGTTTGCCTGACCAAAGTTACCGTACATACCACTGGATGATGTGGTCATAACAATACGGCCATAGCCCTGCTCGCGCATCAGCTCCCAAACCGCTTTCGAACAGTTAGCTGAGCCCATTAGATGCACATCAACAACCAGCTGAAAATCATCCATGCCCATTTTGACAAAACTTTTGTCACGCAAGATACCGGCGTTGTTGACCAAAATATCAACTCGGCCCCATTGCTCAACCGCCTGCGCGACCATCGCTTGCACTTCATCCATCTTCGCCACATTAGCGCCATTGGCAATGGCTTCGCCGCCAGCGGCTTCGATCATGGCAACGGTTTCCAGCGCCGCATCACTTGAACCACCGACGCCATTGACTGAACCGCCAAGATCATTGACAACAACTTTGGCACCGCGAGCGGCCAATGCCAGCGCATGCGAGCGGCCTAAACCATTTCCAGCGCCAGTGACGATGGCAACCTGATTATCGTATCTAATGGACATTTTCTATTTCCTTACATGTATTGTTTAAGTTCGCGACGGCCAATCACCATGCGATGAACTGCATCTGGGCCATCAGCAAAACGGAGAACGCGTTGACCACCATACCAGTTCGCCAGAGGGGTATCCTGAGACAGGCCTAATCCGCCGTACATCTGCATGGCTTCATCAATAATTTTCAATGACATATTCGGCGCTGCGACTTTAATCATTGAGATAAATGGCTGTGCCGCATCAGTGCCGACATTGTCCATTAACCAAGCCGCTTTCAGGCACAGCAAACGGGTCATTTCAATATCGATACGCGCCTGAGCAATAATATCGACGTTGCCACCCAGCTTAGCCAGTGGACGACCAAAGGCTTCACGCTCTAAAGAACGCTCACACATTAATTTCAGTGCCGCTTCGGCCAGACCAATGGAACGCATGCAGTGGTGGATACGACCAGGCCCTAAACGCCCCTGAGCCACTTCAAAACCACGGCCTTCACCAAGGATCATATTTTCTTTCGGCACGCGCACATCGCTAAAGCGCATATGCATATGGCCATGGGGTGCATCATCGATATTGAAGATTTCCATCGGGCGCAAATTCTTTACACCAGGTGTTTCAAACGGAACCAGCACTTGCGAGTGACGGGAATGACGCGGCGCATTGGGGTTGGTGTTACACATCACAATCATGATTTTGCAGCGCGGGTCACCGGCACCGGAGATCCAGATCTTCTCGCCGTTGAGCACCCACTCATCACCATCGGCAACGCAGGACATGGAAATATTAGTCGCATCCGATGAGGCAACATCAGGCTCAGTCATGGCGTAAGCCGAACGAATTTCGCCGGCCAGCAGTGGCTTGAGCCAGGTCTCTTTCTGCTCTTCAGTGCAGTAACGCGCTAACACTTCCATATTGCCGGTATCCGGCGCGGCGCAGTTAAACACCTCCGGCGCCAAATGCGAGCGACCGGTCTCTTCAGCAATATAAGCATATTCAACAGTATTGAGACCGTGGCCACCTTCAAAATGGGTGAGAAAGAAATTCCACAGGTTTTTGGCCTTGGCTTTGGATTTTAATCCTTCGAGGATTTCGCTCTGACGCTCGGTATAGGTCCAGCGATCCCCTTTAGCGACCTCCGCGTGATACTCTTTTTCTAAAGGCAAAATTTCGCTGTCAATAAAGTGTTTTACTTCTTCTAGAATTGGCTTGACCTTGTCACTGATGCCTAAATCCATTGTCTTTTCCTTCTTATTGTCGGTATGGTTTTAATTCTGATGTCATTCTAATACAGCCAGATAGCAAAACGGGGCATCATTTCTGACCGCCCCGTATTGCAATAACTCTCCTAGCTTAGTAACCGCAGAGCTGTGCGAAACGATCACCGTGGTAGTTGTAGTCGCCGAACAACATAGCCGCCGGACGCGCGCGCTTGATAAAGAAGCCGATCTCATATTCGTCAGTCATGCCAATACCACCGTGCATTTGAATCGCTTCATTGGTCGCCAGCTCTACCACTTCGCAGAGTTTGGCTTTGGCAATACTGACCAAGACCGGGCTTTTCGCATCGCCCTTATCGAGTGCCTTCAAGGCTTTAAGCACTATGGACTTACACAGTTCAACCTCACTCCACCAGTGCGCAGCGCGGTGCTGCAGAGACTGGAAGGAACCAATCAACACACCAAATTGCTTGCGCTCTTTCAAGTATTGCAGTGTACGGTCAAAGCTTTCCTGAGCGATGCCGAGCATCTCAGCAGCGAGGTAGGCATTGCCAATATCCAGCGCAGCGGACAGTGCTTTAAAGCCGTCTCCCTCAGCACCCAAAAGATCTGCTGAACTCACGGTAACATCAGTCAATCTAATAATCGCTGCATTGCGGGTATCGACCATATCCGTGCGCTCGATCTCAACACCAGCGGCACTCGGATCAAGCATAAATAAGCTGATACCGGTTTGATCACCGGCACTACCAGAAGTCCGCGCCGCGACAATCAATTTATTCGCACTGTAACCGTCGACAACAAAGCGTTTCTCGCCATTTAGCAGATAGTGATCACCTTGTTGAACGGCCGTCATACTGATCTGTGTCGGCGCGTGATGAATCTTTTCATCCACTGCTAATGCCGTGGTTAGCTCACCGCCAGCAATGGCGCCGAGCAGTTCAGTCTTTTGCTCTTCGCTGCCGGCCAGATTAATCAGGCTGACGCCGACAATCGCCGTGGAAAACAACGGTGATGCTGTCAGCGTGCGGCCAGTTTGCTCAACAATCTGTCCCATACCCACGTGACCAAATTCCAAGCCACCATAGGCTTCAGGAACTAAGATTGCGGCCCAACCCATGTCGACCATTTGTCGCCAGAGGTTGTCACTAAAGCCTGTTTCACTGCCCTGATCGCGTAACTTTCGCAGCTCAGAAACTGGTGCGAACTCAGCCAGAAAACCCTGAGCTGACTCTTTGAGCATCTGCTGCTCTTCGTTTATTACCATTGCCATAATTGTTACCTTTAAGTCTGTAAAACTAGCCTGTTAGCCCAAGCCGAGGATATTTTTGGCGATGATATTCAACTGGACCTCTGAGGTCCCGCCTTCAATCGAGTTGCCCTTGGTGCGCAACCAGGTGCGCGGCACTGCGCCACCATTGGAATTGGCGCCATCCCATATCATCGCGTCGCTGCCTTTGATTTTCATCAGCACTTCAAAGCGGCGTTTGTTCAGTTCAGTACCGTAGTACTTAAGCATCGCGGAAGTCGCACCCACACCCTGCCCTGACTTGACCTCATCGGTAACCCGCTCAGCGGTCGCGGCAAAGGCCGCAGCATCGATTTCCCACTTCAGCACATCCGCGCGCAGTAGCGGGCTGTTCATGCGGCCGTGCTCCAAACCCAATGCCTTGACAGCAGTCTGGCCCAAGGTATCGGAACCCGCATTGGTAAGACCGAAACCACCGATCATTTCGCGCTCGTGGGTCAGCAGGTACTTGGCGATGGTCCAGCCTTTGTTCACCTCACCAACGACCTGATTCTTTTCAACCCGAACATTATCGAGGAAGGTTTCGCAGAATGGTGAGCTGCCAGAAATCAGCTTGATAGGCTTGGGTGTGACACCGGGAGTCGCCATATCAAACAGCACCAAACTAATACCCATCTGCTTTTTCGCATCAGGGTCGGTGCGCAGCAAGCAGAACATCCAATCGGCTTTGTCGCCGTAAGAGGTCCAGACTTTTTGACCATTGGCGATAAAATGATCGCCCATATCTTCGCCCTTAGACTGCAGACCGGCGAGGTCAGAACCTGCACCAGGCTCACTGTAGCCCTGACACCAGCGAATCTCGCCGCGAACAATCGGTGGCAGATGCTGCTGCTTGAGTTCCTCGGAGCCAAACTCTAATAGCGCTGGACCAATCATCCAGATGCCAAAGCTGTCGAGTGGCGAACGTGCATTAATATGCGCCAGCTCTTCCTTTAATACTTTTGCTTGCGCTTTATCGAGCCCGCCACCGCCATACTCTGTTGGCCAGGTTGGAGCTGTCCAGCCTTTGGCTGCCATGCGCTCCAACCATTGCTTCTGCTCGTCGCTCTTAAACGTCCAATTGCGACCACCCCAACAGGCATCGTCAGAATTGGTCACTGGAAAACGCATTGATGGCGGGCAGTTATCCTCTAACCAGTCCCGGGTTTCCTGCCTAAAAGCTTGTAGATCACTCACATCGGTCTCCTACTTTTCACTGACATAAATAGTCGCCCAACAGCAAGTCACGATTTGCTGCACGGACAGTGTTTTTAAAGAAATTGAACTTACAGTATGTTATTCTCACTTTCAAGTATTGCCATTTATTTTAACTATCACCAGTGATTATTGTTGCTAGTGTCGGCAGCCATCACAGGCGGCTAGCAAAAGACCCCATAACAAACCACTATACCTTAAAGCGGCACAGTCAAAAAAAGAGGGATAACAATGAGTCAGTACCACAACAAAAGCATCGTTTTAGCCAGTCGTCCGGTCGGTGAGCCGACAGCGGATAACTTCCGACTGGAGACCTCAGCTATCGAGCCAATCACTGAGGGGCAGATTGTTATCAAGACGCTATACCTCTCTCTCGATCCCTATATGCGCGGTCGCATGAGCGACGCCAAGTCCTACGCCGATCCAGTTGCGATTGGCGAAGTGATGGCAGCGGAAACGGCTGGTGTGGTAGTGGAATCAAAATCTGCACTCTACGCAGTGGGTGATCATGTTTGCTGTCGCTCTGGCTGGCAGGAATATTTTGTCAGCAATGAAAAAGATCCAATGACCTATAAGGTTGATGCCTCAAAAGTACCGCTGTCGACCTATTTAGGTGTCTGCGGCATGCCCGGTCGCACGGCTTACTTTGGTTTAAAAGGTGAAGGCAAACCTCAGGCTGGTGAGACGCTAGTAGTATCTGCAGCCTCTGGTGCAGTGGGTTCAGTGGTCGGTCAAATCGGCAAAAAGCTGGGCCTACATGTGGTCGGTGTGGCCGGTGGCCCAGACAAATGTGCCTATGTAAAAGACGAGTTGGGTTTTGATGCAGTGGTCGACTACAAAGCCGGCAACCTAGAGGCAGATCTAGCGGCAGCCTGCCCCAATGGCATTGATATCTATTTTGAATCGGTCGGTGGTGCCTTAACCGAAGCCGTGGCCAAGCAGTTAAATGCCGGCGCGCGCGTACCGATCTGCGGCTACATTTCCAACTACAACTCCACCGATATCAGCAAAGAACGCACGCCATTTCATATCTTCGGTGAATTGGAAACACCACCGGCGCACAAGTTCTTTTTGGTATTTGATTACTACAGTGATTTTGCCGAAGCTAACAGTGCACTGACTGATTGGGTGGCCAATGGTGAACTAAAGTATCAAGAAACCATGGTTGAAGGTCTCGAAAAGGCACCGGAATATTTTACCTGGCTGTTTAGTGGCAAGAACTTCGGTAAGCTAGTGGTTAAAATTGCTGAACAATAACCAGCAGTATTAAACTTAGGTCCAAGGGACAAAGACTCCATGAGCGAAGCACTACAACAACTATTGGATATTCTCGAGCTGGAAAAAATTGACGAGACTATTTATCGCGGCGAAACCCCGGAAACAACGAACAAACGCGTCTTTGGCGGTCAGGTATTTGCCCAGGCGATGCGTGCTGCTCAAGACACCGTGCCACAGGATCGCATGGTGCACTCACAGCATGCCTATTTTTTACGTCCGGGCGACCCCAGCGTGCCGATTCTCTATCAGGTTGACGGCATTCGCGACGGCGGCTCTTTTACCACTCGTCGAGTTGTTGCGTCGCAGCGCGGCAAAGCTATCTTTAGTACCGAACTTTCCTTTCAAGTTGTCGAGCCTGGCCTGTCTCACCAAGCCGATATGCCCGACTGTGTCGGACCGGAAGGACTTGAGGATGACAGTATCCGCTGGGCCGCATTGAGCAAAGCGATGGCAGACAAAGTGAAAACCGGGGCGGCGGCTCACCGCCCGTCGCTGCGCCCGGTTGAAATGCGCTCGGTTAACCCAATCGACTACATGAATCCTGAGCCTCGCGCTGCGCAGCAATTAATCTGGATCAAAGCATCAGGATCACTGCAAGCACAGGCTGAAGACGGCGGTTTACATCGCGCTATTTTGGCTTATGCCTCCGATTTCAATCTTATGGGAACCTCACTATTACCTCACGCAGTGGGTTTTATGAACAGCAAACTGCAAGCTGCGTCTCTCGATCACTGCATCTGGTTTCATGATGAATTCAGAGTCGATGAATGGCTGCTCTACAGCATGGACAGCCCGCGCAGTAGTCACAGTCGCGGGCTCAGCCGCGGGTCGTTTTTCTCACGCGATGGCAGGCTGGTTGCTAGCACTATTCAAGAGGGGTTGATCCGTCTCCACAGCGACTAATTACCCCTTCCCATATAGCCATAATCGGGTACACTGCGCGCCGCAAGCAACGGGCGAATAAGTATGCAGACGCAATCTGCTAACGCCGCCAATTCAACACTGTTAAATAACCTTTTTTTTGTAACGTAACATGCTATGACTGTTTTGTTATCCATCACAAAACCGCTGCGGGAACTCCTATGAATATTGCTATTTTATCGAGAAAAAAATCACTCTACTCTACCAGCCGACTGATCGAAGCCGCACAGGCTCGAGGCCACAGTGTTAGAGTGCTGGACCATTTGCACTGCTTTATGGATATCACTAGCAATAAACCGAGCATTCATTACAAAACTGAAGAGTTTGATCGCAACGAATTTGACGCGGTGATTCCACGTATTGGCGCATCGGTGACGTTCTATGGCACCGCTGTGGTACGCCAGTTTGAAATGATGGATGTCTACTGCGTTAACGAATCAGTGGCTATCTCTAGGTCCCGTGACAAGCTGCGCTCGCTGCAACTGCTGTCGAGAAAAAACATCGGTATTCCGGCCACCGCTTTTGCCCACTCACCTGATGACATCAACGGTCTGCTGCGCGAAGTTGGCGGTACACCTTGCGTGATCAAACTACTTGAAGGCACTCAAGGTATTGGCGTGGTATTGGCTGAAACCAAAAAAGCCGCAGAGAGTGTGATTCAGGCGTTTATGGGGCTTAAGTCGAATATTTTGGTACAGGAATTTATTGCCGAAGCCGGCGGTGCCGATATCCGCTGTTTTGTCGTCGGTGGCAAAGTGATCGCCGCCATGCAGCGACAGGCACCTGAGGGCGAGTTTCGCTCCAATATTCACCGCGGCGGCACCGCAAAATTGGTCAAACTAAGCGCCGCTGAGCGACGCACTGCCGTCAACGCTGCCAAGGCGATGGGGTTAAATGTCTGTGGTGTCGATCTGTTGCGTTCAGCGCGCGGACCACTGGTGATGGAGGTTAACTCATCACCGGGCTTGGAAGGCATTGAAAAGGCCACCGGCAAAGATATCGCCAGCTTAATTATTGAGTTTATTGAGAATAACGCCTCGCCAAAGAAAACTAAAACCAAGGGCAAAGGCTGATTGCAATCAGTCGATCACAATCGTCGCTAACGCCGCTCTGATTTCAGCAGGAATCGCCACCGACTTATCGCTGGCGCGGTCGACAAACACATGGGTAAAGGTGCCGACGGCTGAAGCAGTCTCGGCGCCCTGCTTAAAGATCGCAATGCCATATTCCACTGAGCTGTTACCCAGTTTATTGACCCGAAAGCCGGCATCGATTTTGTCCGGATAGGCGATTGGCGATCTATATTGGCAGCTCGATGCCACAACAAAGCCAATGACCTCAGCGCGGTGAATGTCCAGACCGCCCTCTTCGATTAAAAATTTATTCGCCACCGAATCAAAGTAGCTGTAGTAAACAACATTGTTCACATGCCCATAGATGTCATTGTCCATCCAGCGCGTGGTGATATCGGTAAAGTATTTGTAATTGTCACGTTGATCGCTGTTATCACTCATCACTTAAAACGCCTGCTGGTAGATTGAAAGCGCATCATCAAAACTGACCTCGCGCGGGTTATTAATTAACAGTCGCTGCTGCAACATCGCCTCTTCTGCCAACATCGGCAAATCAGGCTCGGGAATATTCATCTGCCGCAACGTCGTCGGCAAACCCAGGTCCGCGGCTAGGGTTAAAAAGTAATCCGCCAGTACTTCACTGACCTTTAAAGCATCCGTTGGCAACGTTTGGCCGGGAAAAACAATCGGCGCCAATTCAGCGTAAAGTTCAGACGCCACTGGCGCATTGAAACGCAGGACATGGGGCAGTACCAGTGAGTTACTCAGGCCGTGCGGGATATGGTAGTTGCCACCCAAGGGATAGGCTAAAGCATGAACTGCCGCCACCGGCGCATTGGCAAAGGCCTGGCCTGCCAGCATCGCACCGAGCAGCATGGCACTGCGCGCCTCGACATTGTCACCCTGCTTGACCGCAGTGGTGATATTGCCGGCCATCAGACGCAGAGCCTCGCGGGCAAGCATATCTGAGAGCGGGTTTTTTAAACGTTGACTGGTGTAGGCTTCGATCGCATGCACCATGGCATCAATGCCAGTGGCAGCAGTGACTGCCGGCGGTAAGCCCAGTGTCAGCTTGGCATCGAGAATCACCTTGTCCGCTAGCAGCGTGCGACTGACCACACCGGCTTTAGTGGTTTCACCGGTGGTGATAATCGACACCATGGTTGCTTCAGAACCTGTGCCCGCGGTGGTCGGCACCTGAATCAAAGGCAATCGCCCACCGTTGATTTGGTCAACGCCGTAAATATCTGCCAGCTGCTGTTCGCCCTTAATCAGTACTGCCAGCAACTTGGCCACATCCATCGAGCTGCCGCCACCAAAACCGACAACACCGTCACAGCCAAACGCCTGCGCCACAGCAACGGCATCGATCACTACGGACTCTGGAGGATCGGCAACAACGTCGGAATAAATACTTAGCTCAATATTGTTAGCTTTGAGGTTTTCAATGGCCGCATCTAACAGACCAAATTGGATAATGCCCGGGTCGGTGACGATTAACGCTCGTTTAATGCCCATGCCCGCTGCGAGGTCGCCCAACTGACGTGAGGTATCGGGACCGACAAGGACGTCGGATACTGCGCTGTAAAGAAAATTATTCATAATATTGATACCGCTTTTTTATTTTTTTGCTTGTGAAGGATCAGAATAAGATCTTTGGCTTCGTTCAGGATGGCGGGTTGGTGCGAAACCCTGGCGCCAAGCCATTCATAAATAGATTAAAATAAGCCGCCGACAAGACTTTGCTATCGACATCACTGACCCAGTTGGTCAGATCCGGACTCGCCTCTACCGCACCAGACAATATGTGCTGCGCCACGCTGATATCAGTATCGCGCAATGTCTTATCATCAAGACCCTGACGAATATAGGCGCCCAACTGCTCACTGTTGGCGCTGGTCGCCTTGAGAATGGTTTTACGATGACCTTCATCCAAAGATGGCAGTGCACGATAGCGAATCAGCGGGCCCTCTTCGGAAAACTGCACGTTAAAGAGGTAGCGCAGCGCACGCTCAAGCTTTTCCACACCGCTCGCCTGTGCACTGTCCGCTTTTGCCAGCAGCAGTTTTTCAACATCCAGGGTACGGTTAAAACATTGGTAGAGCAGCTCTTCTTTATTTTTAATATGGTAGTAAAACGCCCCTTTGGTCACTTCGAGTGAACTGGCAATTTCATCCAGAGAGGTCCCTTTATAGCCCTTCTGATTAAAAAAGATGGAACCCACTCGAAAGAACGCCTCGCGCTTAAGACGGTTTTGACAATCACGATCAAAACTGTCCAGCGCTAAATTCGTTAGCTCGGGAAAATCGATCTCGGCAAACTGATGGCGCTCGGCAGCCAAGCCATTGATCAGAACGTCCAGCACACCATCAATCACTGGCTGTGGATTGGCCGCATGAGAGCGATTAAGCCACACCGGAAACCATTGAATAATCGCAAAAACCGCCGAGCAAACAATGGCTGGATCCTGCTTTTCTATCAACCCCTGAGACATGCCCTGCTCGACCATATCACTGCACTGGCGAAAGATTTGCGTCCAGCGTCGGTCGATATCGTCGGCATGCACTTTATCGAGGGAAGAGACCTCTGTGAGCATCGCGAAATGGGGGGCTTTGCCGTTAAGTGTGTCGATATATTGATTAAAGTGCGCGCGAACCATTTGAATAATTTTTTCGACGCCGTTGGCACTGCTGCTGTCAGCGTGACGAGCCTTCTCCAGCCACATATCGCAGCTCGAGACATAACATTGGTAGACCAGATCTTCTTTGGTTTTGACATAGTAATAAACGCAGGTTTTGGTCAGATTCATGCTGCCGGCAATATCTTCCAGCGTCGTCGCACGCGAACCCTGCCAATTAAATAGCTGCGCCGCTTCAGACAGTATCGACTGAAACT